>JAGMCY010000001.1 GCA_023128965.1 Candidatus Aenigmatarchaeota archaeon
AACATATCCAGTCTCACCCCAAGTACTGTTCAAACACCCGTGAACGCCTCTAACATAACAGCAAATGTGAACGTGAAGCTTGCTAACGGTTCAAATATATCTAGGTCTGGCCTGATGTTTTTGGAGAATTTCAGCAGCACGATGAGATTGACCAACATTAACGTAACATCAAAATATTACGATCTCACAAACCGTACAACGGCCGGGATCAGTGGGGTTTGTCCTTTAGGAGAAAATTACTGTCATGTGAACTGGACGCTGGCTGGCGGAGCGGTTGGAGGCAAGTACAGGGCAAGGGTGACAGCCCAGGTCAACACGAGCCAGATAGTGGACGGGAATGGAAATGCTATATTAACGGGGACACACACCACTGAGGATAGCGTTGTTGTTATCAACGACGAAGGGCTTTATATCATAAATAAAGGCCATATCTGGGTTAACGATGCGAATCCTCTTGATGAGGGAGATTACGCTATTTACGTTGTCTACGTGAAGAACTACGGTCCAACTACAGCGAACAACTTCCAGATAACCATGAACAACCCCACGCCGTGCGAGGTGACCATAGTCCCTTACGTGGCAAACACCTCATGTATGGGTGAGAGCCAGAGCAATTCATCAGGTGATACATGGACTATAACCACGATACCGGGGTACATGGGTGGAAACAACTGCACTGTTGCATGGAAGGTTACAGCGAACTCCGTGAACTTGGACCAGGGTTACTGTTATCTGAACGTGGGGATTGACAGTGACCACGCGAACTTTGGTAACCTCGATGGTATAGGTGTAGAAGTTCATGACTCACCAATAACCGATGGTGGGAACGGGGACGGCCAGCAAACGGGGGCAGAATGTACAAGTGATTCTGACTGCGCTGATACCGAGGTGTGCTCCAGCGGAACGTGCTCCTCCATTTCATGCTCGAACGGGTACGTGACAAACCACAAGTGTTACAGCTATGCTGATGAGTTTTTGATAACGAGTTATGAAGAAAAGGTTTATGTTTTGCAGGGAGGTTCGAATTCGACAAAAGTAACGGTCAAGAACCAGGGAGCTTACACGCGAACGACAAAATTTGATGCGATCATAAACCTGACAGACCTGACAACAGAGGTCAGCCCGACTAGTTACGCACTGGCTTCGGGCAATTTGGGTGTTTTCACTGTGAACTTCTCCACAACGAACACAACGGAAATCGGTTATCACAAGGTTACATTGAAGGTCTACATGAGCGGCAATGAAAGCATCAAAACAACGAAAGATATAACCCTTGCTATCCAGCCGCTAGAGGAAACCAAGAAGCAGATAAACCAGACGTATGATGATCTGAAAGAACTCTTTGATTCCCTGCTCTCCCAGTTCAATCAGGTACCGCCAAGTTCAGAGGCGAATTACACACTGACAAACAGGACTTACAACCGCTTGCTGAGCATGTTCACGGATATAGAGGATAAACTCAAGGCCGGAGAGTACATGGGTGCCTACGAGCTCCTAAAGGAAGCTAACTCGTCCATTATCGAATTCAGGCAGCAGATAGAAGAGCTGATATTCGAGGGCAGTCAGCTTCCGTTCGACCTGCTGACGCTGGTGGCGATCCTCGTTGTGATCGTTGTTATAGGAGGATTCCTCGTATACCTTCTCCTTCCGCCGAAAAAGGGTTTTCACCCTGTATTGGGGTACACGCCAAAGAAAAAGGTATCAGTAGTAGACAAACTGAAGCACTTGCTCTCGGGTGTCAAAAAACTGAAACCCGGGGGGAAGGATCAGAAAACGCTGGGGCAATACGAAAGGCCAATGCCAGTTGAAAAGCCCGCACCGCCCCTGCCCGAGAAGCCGCCGGAGAAAAAACCTTACATGGAAGGTTACGACAGGCATGAGGAATCGGGTCTCTCTTACAAGAAAAAGGAAATGAAACCCAAGAAGAAATGGTTCGGAAAGTAGCTATTTTTATTGTTAACAGGACAATAGATTTATAGTAAGTTGTGAGGTGTTTCTATGGGCTTCAGGGTGCTCGCGCTTTTAGGATATTTCACCGTGATTTTCACAGTGGTAGGCCTTTTAATCGGGAATTTTATCTGGGGGTTCGAAGGTCTCGTTTTGTTGGGGGGTGTGTTCTTTCTGATATCCCTGATTGTAGATTCCGTATCCTACTCGTATTCCCCAAAGATCATCCTCGGCAAATACAAAGCCAAACCCAGCGAGGACAAGGATTTGAACGAGATGGTCGAGGGGCTGGCGATAAACGCGAAGATACCCACACCGAAGGTCTACATTCTTCCTGTAGATGTCCCGAACTCATTCGCTACGGGGAGGGGGAAGGAAGCTGCGGTATGCGTTACCGAAGGTCTGCTCAACATGAACAAGGGGGAGATAAAGAGCGTGGTTGCGCATGAAATCTGGCACATAGCGAACAACGACATATTGATACAGAATGTCGCCAGCGTTATAGCGAACATCCTTTATTCGACCTTCGTTCTCTCTCCGCTTGCGATATTCCTTGTTAAGCTATCGATTACGGAAGAGAGGGAGTACCGGGCGGACTATTACGGTTCGAGATTCTCGGGAAAACCCAAGGACTTGGCGACCGCCATAAACAAGATAAACGAGACTGTCAGGCAGAATCCAATGGGAGGTTCGCCCGCGTTCGAAAGTCTTTGGATAATAAATCCTTTCAAGAGGGAGGGGTTCGAAGGGGCGTTCTCAACACATCCCCCTGCCACAAGGAGGGTTAAAAGGCTCGAGGACATGGAACACGAGGGCATACCAGAGCCCCCTGAAGCCACGGAGGTGGACTGAATGATAGACAAGAAACTCGAAAGGATCGACCAGAAGATAGAACTTCTCAAGACGAGGATCGAATCCGGAGGTCCGGAAGTTCACGGACTCTGCAAGGTTTTGGAAGGAGTTGTGAGGGACCTGAAGGTTTTCGACCAGAAACGCCATCGTGCAGAACAAATGGACAACGACCTTAAAAATAGATTCGAGGCAATTGTCCTTTCCCTTGAGAAGATAACGAGAATCCTGAAGGAAAACGGGTTGATTTAGGGCTCTAGATTCGTCAAACCGTTTTCTTTCGATAGTTCAAACGCCCGTCCCATTTCTTCCTGATTTACCCTTCTGTCCATCCCTTCAAAGGTGAAAACCTCGAATTCCGGGTGGTACTGGTCCATTATATTCAAGCGGATTTTATTATTCAGGTTTTTCCCTATCCATTCGAATATCCGGGAAGTGCAGCATTCCAGATGGTTCGGGAGGACGAGGTGGCGGATTAGGATCTCAGCCTGTTTGAAAGCGAGCGAATAATTTCTGGTTATGGTCTTCCAGTAATTCGGAACCTTCGAGAGTTTTTTCGCGCACTCGTCATTCCCGTATTTGAAATCCGCCAGGTAAACGTCAATCACGCCTTCAAGAAGTTTCATTGACTTCTTCGAAAGGTACATGTTCGAGTTCCACACTATCGGCTTGTTTATGTCCAGATACTTTAGCATTTCGAGAATCGTATGCAGGTTAGGGGTGGGGTCGCCACCGACGAGGTTTATGTTCCTGCTCGAATGTTCTCTTCTTCTGGCGAGCTCTGCGAGCGTCTCGCCGTCCACTTCCATTCCCTTCTCCTTCTGCCTCGAAATCGTCCAGTTCTGGCAGTAAACGCAGTAGAAGTTGCAGCCTATGAAGAAGAACGTGTGCGAGGGGATGATGCTCCTCTCCTCTCCGGTATGGATGAACTCGCTCGAGAGGTAAGATTTCGAATCGAGCCCGCAGAAACCCCTTTTACCGGAAGTCCTGTCAACAGCGCATTTCCTCTCGCAGAATTCACATTTCCTTAACATTCGTTTCGCGATCTCGAGCTTGAGGTCGATAAGCGAGGTTTCCGCGAATTCCAGCTTCCCTCTTCCCTTATCGAAATCCTTCAAACCCCTTCGAAATTCCTTCATTTTACTGTCGTGGACTTCCCAGAGCTTCTCCTCTGATTTTGGAATTTCCACGGGGATTGTTTTCGCTATCAGATATTTCGAAAATTTCCTGTTATCCGTGATGTCCAGATAGCGACCCATAGCCTTTTTCAGGCCGGGATCATCCCTCCCGGAAACCGTCCTCGGATAAATCAAGAACTGCATGATATGAATTTAGAAAGAAATTTAAAATCGTTTATTGGTAAATTATAGCGTTATTCCAACGGAACCCATAAGTTACCATTGTAACTTCCGAAACCGTGTTCCCCGTGTGCATAAATTCTTTTTTTCCCTTTTTCTTTGGCCAATTGGAGGCCCATATCCGCGTATTTTGTAATTATTTTTGGACCAATTTCTTCATAATCTAAATCTAAATTGCCCTTGAAACCTTCACTTTTCAAGAAACCGTATACGTTAGTTAACATGTTTTTCATCTGTTCCCTAGTAAAGACCCTTTTCCCTTCCCTTTTCAAAAGAGTCAGGTAAGTTATTATGTCATTTTTTGTCTTTTCCAAGCTGCCATCGTTATCCGAAAATCCCTTTATTATTTCCCTTCCTCTCATACCATACAACAAGGGAACACCAACAATTTCACTGGAAGCCACACCACCACTGACCGACAAATCGTAACCTTCTATAATCTTCTTTGCGCCATCTGCGGCTTTCCATGAACCATATGAACCGGTATCCCTTAATATGATCCCAAATTCATCTGCCTTTTCACCGTATCTTCCGACTACGTCCGTCTTTCTAATCCAATTTTTTAATATTTCACCTTTCAATTTTCCACCTATCAACGACACAGCTACGGTTTTCAGTGCTTCATCACCTTTGTCACGGCCTTGATTGTTATTTATCTCGTCTAAGGCAACTAGGTCAAGAAAAACAAAAGAGACGGGTTTTTCTCGTCTAAAAGACATTGCTAATTCTGTGGGTAATATTTCATCTATATATCTTCTGTTCCAGAGCCCTGTCAAATCATCTTTATATGTTATTCTTTCGAGGTATTGCCTAAGCTCCTCTTTGTCTTCATTGCCGTGTTCTTCTATTAGATTTGATATTTTTTGGTGCACTTTTCTGTCGTTCATAACATCACTACTATCTAGTTAATAACATTATTTATAAAGGTTTTGGGTGGAAAGTGGAAAACAGTTTTTAAATTCGAGCGCCACCGATACCTTTATATATTAATTATATAATTAACTAACCATAAAATGTAAAAACGGAGGGATACAATGGTAACGTTCGAAACCATGAAAGCGGATGAAGTGAAGTTCGGAAAGAACAACTTCCTGGAAGTCGCTCGGAAGAAAGCGGTTTCAGAACAGGGAGAAAACGAGTTCATAGCGATTTCGCGTGGTTTCTTCTTGCCTGACGGTACGAAGAAATTCAAGAGATCTATCGCTATACCGGACGAAGATGAGATAAAGAATTTCATTGCGGAAAAAATCAAAGAGTTTTAATGCGGTTTGACCGAACTTAGAAACATGGATCTTGTTTCTTTTTATTTTCGAAATTATTAGTCCATTCTATATATAGGTGGATGCAGGTGAAACCTGCATCATACGAAACTAGGGGTTGCGCATGGATAGGTCGAATAGATCAGAAGAGTTGATGAGGGATCCAAGAAGGGGTTTGTTCAAGCTGGGTATTCCTATTATGGTTGGAATGCTCGCCCATACGCTTTTCAACATAGTCGACACCATATTCGTGGGGACTGGTCTGGTATGCGTGCTTCCACTACGAACGTTGTAAAATAAGAAAAGAAATTTACCCTATGTAGCCCTCTTCCTTGCTCGTGATTATCCCGCCCTTATCGGGTTTTTTCGGGGTTTTCGGGATCTTGATCTCCCCGTGCTTCTTCTCGTAGCCTTCGATGGATTTCTTGAGCGTGTTAAGGAATATCTTCGCGAACTTCACGTCCAGAAGTATAACCTTGTGTTTAACAACGATAGTTTCCTGTGATTTCCCGTGTATCTGATCTATCCTTGGCGTATTTTGCTTGAAATCCAGGATGAATTTCGAGGGGTTGTATATTATGCTTATCGAATCCGAATAGAATCCGCTTTCCCTGTGGTCTATCTGAACGTTGACATTCCTCTCCATATCCAAACACCTCCTATATACTATGCACCTATCATATTAAGTAATAAATACAACAACGGTGATGCGTTCACGAGCAGCAGCGCGAGTATTATCGCTATAACGACCTTCAGCAGCAAATCCTTTCTCTTCTTGCTTACCCCGAATTCCCTCATGTACTCCTCGAACATCTTCCCCCCGTCGAAAGGGATGATAGGAAGGAGGTTAACGAGGGCGATATTGAAACTAAGGAAGAAAACCCAGAACAGCGTGGGCGTTAGGAAAAGGATCACATCCGCCTGCATTTTGTATTCGTTTTTGAATTCATCCCTTATCTCGAACTTTTCCTGCAGGTCTATCCCTATATAGCCTCTGCTTGAATTTTCCGGGTGCTCGGCCAGCGTGAGATCAAACGTCCCGTTTGTTGTTAGAAGCGAAATGGTCTGGCCTGGTTTAATGTCAGAGAGAGCGGAATGGAAGGATTCGATGTCGAGCGTCCGCATCCCGTTTATCTCGTTTATCACAAAACCCCTTTCCAAAACTCCGTGAGCGGGCGTATCGTTGATGACGTTCGTTATCACCATTCCAGTGGGTTCGGTTATGGTGTCCATCATGGGAGCCATCACAGAGACCAGCAAAAACAGGGCTATCGAGGAAAAGATAAGGTTGGTGAAAGACCCCGCTGCGTATATCCTCATCCTCTCCCTGCCTTCATGCTTCTCCATTTCCTTCTGGTCAGGTTCGACAAAGGCCCCTATCGGGATTGGTCCTGCCGTGAGGATTCCTGCTGATTTAAGCTTTATATCATGGCACCTCGTGAGCACGCCGTGTGCGAACTCGTGGGGAACAAGTAATGCTATTATCGCTATCAGGGCCTGCCAGAACGGGATGAAAATCCCGGTCCCTGGGAAAAAGAAACCAAATCCCTCTTCCCCTATTCCCGGGAGAAGGGGGGAAACCCCTGGGATCTGGCTTTGCTCCACGATTATCCTGAAGGCATGGGAAAAGAGCAGGCTTATCAAAAAGGCGGGGATTCCGAAGATCCCAACAAGGATCGATATGTAAGGTCTCAAAAACTCAATGTTGGAAAAGTTCGGGTAGATGTTGAACATCATGATACCCATCACAATTGTTGTGGCGAGTAGATGGACAGCGGGTTTTTCAGTCCTTTTCAAAAGAATAACGCCCGCTACCAGAACTAAAAGACCTGTGACCGAAGGGATTAACCCGAAGTTGAGGTAGGTTAGAAATATGCATCCTAACCCCAGCAATCCTGTTATTTGCCATGTGTTTCGATATCTTGAAACGTAGTACGCCCCGAAACCACCGAATGATACTACCGTCGCAAAATCACCGAGGAATTTCCAGAGGGGGGGCGAAAGCCTGGCGAATTTATCCACGAATTTAAAGCCGTGCCTTGTCTCGAACATGAAAAGCACGAAATACCTCTTTGCCTTTGTTCTGCTGAGCAGGAGAACTCCCCCGAAGAATATGACAAGTCCTGCCAAAAGATAAGGGTCTATCATACAGATTATTTGTTTCGGGAGGTTAAATAATCTGACGATTTTTTTCGGAAATCCCCGTATATTTTTTCGAAAAGTTTTTTTATCTCAGGAGTTTTAATGTTCAGCCTCCCGTCCTCGAAGAACTCCTCCAGATTTTCGTAATTTTTCGAGTAATCCAGCGCCTGCATGCACATCTCGAGCTTGTCGAGGTCTTTCACGAGTTTCGCTTCCTTCGTTTCTCTTGCCTCGAATTCCTTCCAGAGATCGTATATCTCGCTCGAGAAATCCTCAGGGAGGAGCGAGGTGAGTTTTTTCAGCCCTTCTCTTTCTATCTCTCTCTTCTCGCTGTCAGGGACGGGCTGATCCTCGTCCCTTATCTTGTCAGGGATATCCCCAGAATAGACCTCGCAGATGTCATGCAACAAAGCCATCTTGACCGCTTTGTCAGCATCGAGACCGAGCTTTTTCGAATATACGTAAGCGAGGACCGCGAGCATGAAGGAATGGTCTGCAACGCTCTCCGGGTCCCGAACGCCCTTTTCAACCCAGCCCGTGCGCTTGAGATCCTTCAGTTCCCTGACCTTTTTCGCGAATTCGAGCAAATCCATATCACACACCTTTGGCTCTCTCTATGAAAAGCTTGACCTTCTCCTCGCTCTTCAATCCGTCTTCTCCTTCCACGCCCGTGTGCACATCCACTCCGAACGGTTTCGTTTTTTTGATCGCTTCTTCAATATTATCGGGATTGAGACCCCCTGCAAGGATTACGGGAACTTCAACCTTCTTCACTATCTTCCTGCTTATGTCCCAGTCATGCGTCTTGCCCGTCGCTCCGAGTTTACCGGTTTCAGGGTCTTGGGTATCAAGCAGTATGTAGTCAACGTGTTCCTCGTATTCCTTCGCTTCCTCTATCGATTCCATGCCTTTGACGTTAACGGACTTCACTATCTTCAGCCAAGGCATTGACTTCCTCATTTCTAGTATTTCAGATATCTCGGTTTTCGCATGGAGCTGGACGTATTTCAATCCCAGATACTCCATGACTTGTTTAACCTCTTTCGCAGTGTTAAGGTATGTTATCAGAACGCTTCTTCCAAGATTTTCCATTTTGCTTATTATTTCCTTTGCGTATTCCTTTGTCATTCCCTCATGAGATTCCAGAACAAAACCTATGGAGTCAGCACCCGCTTTCTCTATCATCAGGACCTCGTCCAGATTTGTTATACCAGCTATCTGAACCCACATATGCGGGGGCAGGGATTCGAACCCTGGAAAGCACTAAGCTACTGGGTCCTTAGCCCAGCCCCTTTAGCCCCTGACCATTCGCTTCGAGTGGTTTTGTGCTTGACCGCTTGGGTACCCCCGCGCAGATTGATAAACTCTTATAAACCTTAAAAGTTTTTATATCATTAATTGCTTTAATTATACTTATAATTTGGTGGTTGCTTGAAAATAAAAATCATAAACAGGAAAGGGGAGAAACTCAGATTTCTTCTGGATAGTGCGACGCCTGCATTCGCGAACGCTTTGCGAAGGGTTATGCTAGCGGAGGTTCCGAATCTCGCGATAGATTTTGTCGAATTCCAGAACAACACCTCCGCTCTCTTTGACGAGATAATCGCTCACAGGCTCGGCATGATTCCCCTGCAATTTGATCCCAAAAAATTCAACTTCACCGACGAATGCAAGTGTAAAGAAAAGGGATGCCCTTCATGCGAGGTCTTCTTCTCCCTCGAGAAGACAGGTCCTGTCATGGTTTATTCCTCTGATCTCAAATCCTCTAACAGGGGTGTGAAGCCCATGTCACCCGATTTCCCCATAATCAAGCTTCTGAAGGGACAGTACGTCAAACTGGAGGCTATAGCGAGGCTCGGACGTGGGAAGGAACACGCAAAATTTCAAAATGCGAATGTTTCCTACAGTTATCTGCCAATGATAGAGGTTTCCCGGATCAAGGAAGCGAAAAAGATCGTGAAATCTTGTCCCAGAGGGGTTTTGGGGGTAAAGAACAGGAAACTCGTTCTTTTGGATCCCTACAAATGTGACGATTGCAAGGTCTGCGAGGAGGAGAGCGGGAACAGCGTGAAGATAAAGACCGACCCGACAAAATTCGTGTTCAGCATTGAGAGCATATCCGGCCTGGAACCCAGATACATAGTGGAGGAGTCAGCCCGGATCCTTCAAGCGAAAGCGAAGGAGTTTAAGGATCAGTTGAGGAGGGTGTGAGGATGACACTAAAACTCATCGGTTCATGGATTTTTGGAGGAATCCTTATCACGATTTCCGCCTGGATCCTTGGGCACATAGACCAAACGGTCGGGGTTTCGCCCGTTTCGTACGGGCTGGCGTTATTTGTGGCATTCGTTCTGATTCTAATCGGAGGGCTCGCCTGGATAAGCGTTGCCACGGCGACAGCAAAGCATTAGTGTCGATAGACGCAGGGTTTTCAACTGACGTACACTTCGTGTACATTATTCTTTAGTTCCTACGTCATACGTTACGCGCAAATAATAAAAGGGAATTCAGACCAATTATATATATGCTCGGAGAAAATGAAATGCAAGTTCTCGAGATGATAGGAAGGCATCTCCTCGTGAGAAAAGAAGAGTTGAAAGGGATGCTCAGCGAGGAGGGATTCGGCGACGGGATATTCATAGCCAACAGGCTTAGCGAGATGGGATATGTGAAATTCATAGAAGCCGTCGGTTCCCCCTGTTACACCATCACGCAAGAAGGGTTAAGGTTGCTAAAGGGCAGATAAATTATAAAAACAGCTTCTTATTATATTAAGTTGAAAGGAATGTTTGACGTAGGCTTCGCCTGCGTCCTTCGAACCTAGCCCCGTAGTGTAGTGGCCAAGCATATCGGGCCTTGGTTTTACAAGGCGTTGAGCGGGAAAGAATTCCTGCCATGAAAGAGGAAACCCGGTGACGGTGGTTCGAATCCGCCCGGGGCTATGTTTCGAACCGCGCAAAACTATAAATATCCCGGTTCTAATAAATAGTAGTTTACATCCGCTAAAAACTTGTCTTGGGGTGATTGCGTGGTTGAAAAGAGAAGGGCTGATGATGGAATACAGCCCGCAGAAGACCAAGAAACCCGTCAGAAAGCGTGGCATGAAAGATTCGTGAAAGGCGGGATAAAGAAAGGGCATTTCTGGATTTGGTGGGAGAACCGTCAAATCCGCAATGGAAAAAATTTCGTGGAAGTGAAAGATTACGTAGAACCGGATGGAAAGGTGAGTTTTGACATCCGTTCAGATGATATCGAACTGAAATGGCACTGGAAAGC
>JAGMCY010000010.1 GCA_023128965.1 Candidatus Aenigmatarchaeota archaeon
AAGCTCCGGGACATCCAGGGGATAGAGAGCACGCAGACCTTGGTGATACTCAGGGAGAATTGAATTATTATGAAAAAATCATTGAAGATACTCATCATTTTATTTGTTGTTATGATAGGAACAGTTGGTGTTTGGCTTTCCTTAGACAAGACCACGAAATGCTATTTGATTTACGGGAAGAACATTTGCAATTTCTATGCCATGATGGAGATGGAGGTTTCCCTTGAAAATTATGATAGGATGATTGCTCTTTGCGAGGACATGTACGAGGTTCCTAAAAAGGATAGCTGTTTTGAAGTGGTTGCGCAAAGTTTCGCTCGAATAGATATGGACAAAGCGAAAGAGGCCTGTGATGAAATAAAAGAGATAAGGGATCAGGCCGGAAACGCAGTTCACACGAAAAATCGTTGTTATGATTTGATCGGGAATAAATCGTAAATATTAATAAAACGAAAAACCAAACTGATGTTATGGAGCGAATATATTCCAATCAGCTGAAAGCGAACAGGAAAGCGAAGGTGAAGGGCTGGGTGGAGAACGTAAGAAACCTCGGGAATATTCAATTTCTCACGATCCGGGACAGGGAAGGATCGGTTCAGATTACAGCGAAGAAATCCGATGTTAGCGAAGGCGTATGGGACACGATCTCGAAGCTCGGGAAGGAAGATTGTGTCGAAATCGAAGGGAACGTTGTGAAATCGAAGATCGCGAAGCTCGGGTATGAAATGATCCCGGAACTGGTTAAGGTATTGGCAGGGGCGGAAAAACCGCTTCCTCTCGACCTGCACGTGGATTCGTGGAAGGATACGCGTTTCGATTACCGCTATCTTGACCTCAGGGATCCAAAAGTCAAGGAAATATTCATGATCCGCCATAAGGTCATGGGTTTGTCCCACGAATTCTTCAGGAAGAATGATTTCGTGGAGATACACACCCCTGTTATACAGGCCGCAGGAGCGGAAGGTGGGTCGAGTTTGTTCAAGTTCGATTTCTACGGCAAGGAAGCCTTCCTCCGTCAGAGCCCACAACTTTACAAGCAGATGATGATGGCCTCCGGCCTTGACAAAGTCTATGAGATAGGACAGGCTTTCCGGGCCGAGAAATTCCACACACGTAGGCATATTTCTGAATTTATGTCGTTAGATTTCGAGATAGCCTGGATAGAGAGCGAGGAGGACGTTATGAAGGTTCTGGAAAGGATGGTTGTTCATGTTTTAAAGGGATTGAATAAGGAAACGGATCTCAAGTTAAATATCCCCGAGCTTCCGCTTAAGAGGTTCACGTACGACGAGGTTCTGAAGGTTCTTGCGAAAACAGGAGTGAAGATAGAATGGGGAGAGGACATAGAAGACGCGCAGGAAGCGAAATTCGCTGAGATAATGAACAAGAAAGGGCATGAAGCGTATTTCATAACGAAGTTCCCCTCAAAGATAAAGCCGTTTTACATAATGCTGGATGGTGAGGTATCGAGGGGGATTGATCTGGATTACAGGGGTTTGGAACTCGCCTCAGGAGGACAGAGGGAGCACAGGCACGAAGTCCTAGCGAATGTGATGAAACAGAAAGGACTGAACCCCAAAGATTTCTCTTTCTATTTGAACGCCTTCAGATGGGGCATGCCCATGCATGGAGGAATTGGCTTCGGAGTCGATCGGTTTGTAAAACAAATCCTCGAACTACCGGACGTCCAAGAGACTATCCTGTTCCCGAGGACCCCGGAGAAATTAGTTCCTTGATTCTATATCAATCTTATTTATAATCAGGTCTTTTTATTGAAGAAAGTGTTTTTGTTCTGAGTTTTCCCTTTTCGGTTGCTTCTGATTCTTGTAAATATTGCCACATTAATTCCTTTAAATCATCTGTGTATTCCGGTTTGTTTTCTTCAAAAAATTTAATCTGCTTGAAAATGTAATCCAAGACTTCATCTCTGCTTATTTTCCCATAGGAGCTATCAATTATCATTGTTTCTATGTTATCCAAACGCCTGAGATAATCCTCAAAATTGTAATCATCTTTCAGGTATTTAGGTTGTGCGAAAAACATAAATAAACCTAGTCCAAGTGATGCGAGTTTTTTGCCAATTCCGTAGTTTTTGTCCAATTTCATATCATCTATCATGTAAATTAAAAGTTTTAAATATATCGCCAATCATTAAATATGATCAAGATCATTGACAGTGATATATCTGGTTATGAAAAAAGGATGAAAAATTATAATCAAGACTTCTATCTTGACAGTAAAGGTAGGTGGTACGACACCTCAAACATGTCAGTGGGGACTGGAGAAAATCAATTGCTCACGAATCTTTATCAGGTTGTCACTTTAAAAAAACCATGCGAAAAAAGAGGGGAAAAATTGGAGATGCTCGAAGTGATAATTCGAAATATAATGAATAACAGGCGTATAAGTCTGAATGGCATAAGCTATCTCCCGAGAGATAAGTTACAGGAAATTATGGAAGCTATAAATGATGATTGCCCTTATTTTTGGAGAATGAATTACAAGAAAGAATCGTATAGGACGATAAAGAAGGACATCAAACAAGCTTTGAATGGGATATAAAGACAGGTATAATTTCAACTGAAATGGTCATATCCCTTTCCCAGTTTCTTTTTCCTTCCTTTGTCGAGGAGATGAATCCCCTCTTTCTTGTGCAGGATCTTTCCCACCACGGAAAACTTCAGTTCGTCTTTCAGACTATCGAGGTCTTTCTTGGAAACCGTGAAGACCAGCTCGAAATCCTCACCTCCGTGGAGCGCGAAATCGAGCGTATCCTTTTTCACGAGATCGGCAGCGAGCTTTGTCTGTTTCGAAATCGGAATCTTTTCCCTGTAGATCACCGCCCCCTTCTTGGAGAGCTCGCAGATATGCTTGACCTCCGAAGCCAAACCGTCCGATACGTCTATCATGGAGTTCGCGAATTTCGATATTATCCTCGATTCCTTCAGCCTCGCCCTTGGTTCAAGATGTGATTTCGAAATCACGAAACGCTTAGCCCTTTTCCCGAACTTCGAGAGCAGTTCCAATCCCGCCTTGGATTTCCCCAGGTCGCCTGTAACGCATATCAGGTCGTTCACCTTCGCTCTTGACCTCAGAACGGGTTTTTTGGCTTCCCCGAGCATGGAAACGTCTATGACAGTCTGCTTCCCGTGGGTCACGTTCCCTCCCACTATCTCGAAGCCGTATCTCCTCGCGACGGAATAGACTCCCCTGTAAAGCTCGTCCACCCATTCGACTCTTTCGTCCCTTTTTAGGCAGAGCGAAAGCAGGGCGTATTTCGGTTCGCCTCCCATCGCTGCGATGTCGGAAACGTTTATCTCCATCGCCTTCCTGCCTATCTGGAAGGGCGAAGACCATTTCAAAGAGAAGTGATCATCCTCGACAAGCGTGTCGGTCGTGAACAGGACGAATTTCCCCCCGATCTTTATGACCGCGGTGTCGTCCCCGATCTGCGTTCGAACATTCTTGTCCTTGATCTTCCTCGAGATCCTCTTTATCAGACCGAACTCCCCTATTTTCTGGATTTTCATTTTTTCTCCCTCAGCTCCTTGCTTATCTTGACCGAGCAGAACCTGTCGCACATCGAGCACGTTTTGGGATCTTTCGGTGAACACTCTTCCCTCATCCTCTTCGCCTTCTCGGGGTCCATCGCAAGTTCCATCATCTTTTCCCAGTCGAGGTTCGCCCTCGCCTCCGACATGTCATCGTCCCATTCCTTTCCCCTTCCCAGCGCCACGTCCGCCGCGTGCGCCGCGATCCTCGAGGCTATCACCCCTTCCCTAAC
>JAGMCY010000100.1 GCA_023128965.1 Candidatus Aenigmatarchaeota archaeon
TATGGAACTGGAAGAGGCCATTCGAAGGAGAAGGAGCGTCCGTTCGTATCAGGACAAGCCCGTGGAGGAGGAGAAGATCGAGAAGATCCTTGAAGCTGCTCACTGGGCGCCGTCAGCGGGAAACCTCCAGTCGGTTGAGTACATAATCGTGAAGGACAGGGAAACGAAGGAGAGACTTGCAGAAGCTGCTTTTGGCCAGGGTCATGTCAGCGAGGCCCCGGTAAACATAGTGGTGTGCTGTAATTTTTCGAAAGTCGCACATTACGGGGGAAGAGGAGAGGATTTGTATTCCCTGCATGAGAGCGGGGCGTGCATACAGAACCTGATGCTGACCGCGCATTCTTTAGGGCTCGGGACGTGCTGGGTGGGGGCGTTCAGCGAAGCGAAAGCGAGGGAAGTTCTGGGGGTTCCGGAAAACGTGAGAACGGTGGGGATAATAACATTAGGGTATCCAAACGAAAATCCGAGGTCTTCCAGGAAAAATTTGAAGGGTATTGTATTCCGCGGGAAATACGGGCAGAACAAGATCAGTCAATGAAGTTCTTTTCTATTTTTTTAACCCCTGGTATGTAAGCTATCCTTTCCTCTATCTCGTGCATTATGTGGCTGTAGGACTCGTCATCTTTGGAGATCTCGAGAAGAAGGGTGACAACCCCCTTCTTGAACTTCACATCCTGCACGACTCCGAGCGTCACAATATCCTTCCCGTGCTTCGGGTCCATTACATGCCGGAGTCTCGAACGGAGTATGCTTTCATTGAGGTCTTCTGGCTTCGCCAGGCCGTGTTTCTCTTCGTAGTTCCTTATCGCGGATTTGAGGGCATCGATTGCGAGAACTGAACAATGAATCTTCATGGGCGGGAGACCCCCCAAGGCTTTCGTGATGTCCTTGAATTCGAGCTTCTTCATCTTATCGATTGTCTTCCCCTTTACCATCTCGGTCATTATGCTTGTTGTCGCTATATTCGCGGCGCAGCCGTATGACTTGAACTTTATGTCCTTGATCACGTGGGTTTTCGGATTGATCTTGAGGTAAAGGCTGATTATGTCCCCGCAGGCTAGCGAACCCTCCATGACCTTCGCGTCCGCGTTCTTTATCTCCCCCACGTTTTTCGGATGGGTGAAATGTTTCATGACTTTTTTCGTGTACATGCAAACTCCTTGGATGAACTATAACAATTTTGTATATATAGATTAGCTTATATTTAAAGATATAACAGTGTTATATTTCTAAACCTTTTAAGCCAAAAAATCGAATATTTTCACGGTTCGCTATGCTTCCGAAACTCACGGTCGACCCCTTGATCTTAACGAAGGAAAACGAAGTCGTTCTGGTCAAAAGGAAGTTCGATCCCTTCGCTGGTTACTACGCTCTTCCGGGAGGATTCGTGGAGTACGGAGAAACCGCCGAAGAAGCCTGCGTGCGCGAGGCCTTGGAGGAAACCGGTCTGAAGGTCGAGATAGAAAAAATAATCGGGGTTTATTCGGA
>JAGMCY010000101.1 GCA_023128965.1 Candidatus Aenigmatarchaeota archaeon
TCGAGCCGATAGGGGACCTGTACAAAACCCAGGTGGTTGAACTCGCGAAACACCTCCAGATCCATGAAGAAATCCTGAAATCCGAGCCCACGGCAGGTCTCTGGAAAGGGCAGACGGACCTCGGGGAAATAGGAATAGATTACGGCAAACTGGACACTATTCTGGAAACAATGGATAGCAGGCTAAAGCCAGAGAGGATTGATCCAAGGATTATGGGAAAGGTAAAGAAAATGATCAGAAAATCCGAGCATAAGAGACGGACGCCCGAAATCTGCGAATTGTCTTAACTACCTCTTTACCTCGTCCTTCACGAATTCTATGATACGTTTCGCGATGTTTATGTCCGTTGTTTTCTCTATCCCCTTCAGCCCGAAATTAATGTTAACCTCGATAACTTGAGGTCCCTCCTTCCCGATAATCATGTCCACAGCGCACAGTTTCGATTTTATGGCTTTCCCCGCCTTGAAGGTGATTTCCTCCATCTCAGGCGTTAGCTTGTGCGAAATCGAACGCCCCCCGAGGTGTATGTTCGCCTTTCTCTCCCCTTCAGCGGCTATCCTCTTGTAGGAAGCGATGATCTCGTCCCCTGCCATTATCCCGCGGATGTCCTCCCCGGGGTTCTTGACGTACTTCTCTATGAGCATTTCCTGCTTGAGGATCTTCATGGTCTCTATGATGGATTTGAACGCCTCCTTGGAATCGATCATGAGAACGCCCTCACCACCGAAACCGCTCAGGAGTTTTATGACAGCGGGGAGCTTGAGCTTTTCTATTATGTAGTTCGCCGACTCCTTCGATGAGGTCAGGTAGGTTTCAGGGATCGGAACCCCGTTTTTAGCGAGCTGTTCAAGGGTTATGAACTTGTTGTGCGCGATTATCACGGTCTCAGCCACATAGGGCTTTCTGACTCCCAGGTGGTCGAGGAACCTCATCACAGGATACCCGACCTCCGCGCGTTTCGAGTCTATCCTCGGGATTATGTAATCATACTTTTCGAGAGCTTTCTTCCCGTAAAATGCGTGTATCCCTTTCCTGTCCGCTTTCAGCCTAACGTCTATGACCGGTATAAGCTCCGCTTCTTTGAACTCCTTTTTCGCTTCCTCCAGGATGCGTTTCGTGCTGTAGCCTATCTCGCTTTCCTTCGGCCCGAGAACCCCAAACTTCATATCAAACCCCTCACAACTTTCGATTTCTCGATCTCCAATCTATTATTCAAACCGTTTATTAAATACTTCGTGTTCTTATGGGAAACCATCCAGTACGGATAATAAACAGGCTTCACCTCGAGGATTTTCATCCCCCAAATCTCCCCGATCTTGTGAACGAAGTCCGGGGAGACCATGAAATCGAGCCTCTCGCCTTCCATTTCCTTCTCTATTATTTTATGGCCAATCCTCAGGAGGGAAGGCTCTGGCGGGACGTTGATTTCGAAGGCGCTTCTGAACATGTACCCATCCGAGGCGACGAACTTCTTCTGCATGAGTGATCTCAGGTTCGCGTTCGCGGTGCTCAGGAGGATTTTCAGGTCGTTCGAGAGTTTCTCGATGGTCGCGTATTTGTTTTTTGTCAGGTAGAGCAGGATGCTCCTCTGGGATGGTGGAAGTTCCAGGAGCGAACGAATCCCGCTACTGTACTCGATCGAATCATCCTTCTCGAAAACTATCTCGCCCGTAACCCCGTCCACGTAGAATTCGATCTCCTCTCCCCGGTAAACCCCGAACACCTTCCAGATGGGGTAGTTCAGGAACACTATCTCCTCTATCCCCTTGAAGCTTTTCTTCACGTCTTCCTCGAAAAATCTTGGTGCGAAGAGGAGGATCCGGTTTTCGAAAGAAACCTCCCTCTCCATAGCCTTTATCGCCTCCCCACCGTGCTCGCTCTTTCGTATCCGGATGTCCACGAAGAGTGGCTGCTCAGTCGCCCCCACGATCATCGCGACACCCACGGGCAGGTCCTTTATCTCCTCCCTCGTCCCGAATTCGATCCCTTCCACGGATTCCATTATCGCCTTTATATCGTTCGGGTTCGTGACCTTCAGGATTATCTGGGTCGAACACTGGGAGAGGACGTTCTTATCAACCTTTGCCGGCCTCTGGGAGATTATCCCCAGCCCCATGCCGAACTTCCTCCCTTCCGAGGCGATTATCCTGAGTATTTTCGAGCTTGCCACCTCCCCGAGTCCCCTTTCCGGACAAAAGTTATGGGATTCTTCCAGGATGAAGAAGAATTCAGGGATTTTCCCGCGCTTCCTCGCAGTGAACAGCTCCTTCGCCACCTTCAGAACCACGATTTGCTGGATCTCGGGGTTCGCCTCCTTCAGGTCGATAATCGTTATCTTCCCCTTCTTGACGAAGTCTTTCGGTTTCGTCGGGTTCGCAGAAAAGAGCTTCGTGTTCTCAAGCAACTCTAACATCGAGATCAGATTCCACTTAACGTTGCTCTCTATCGAATCGACTTCCTCGATTATGTCCCTCAGCGTGTAGTCCTTCCTTTCCAGGTTCTTTATCGCGGAGTAAAGCAGACCTCTCTGCGAGGAGGAGATCTTCGTTGGCAGCATCTCAAATATCTCATCCGTCGTGAGTTTCGAATTGAGCTTTACGGGGTTCCTCAACTCCAGATCAAAGACCTGGATGTTCTTCTTGTAGGATTTCGGCTCTATCCCGAAGGTCTCCATCTGGGAGATTTCATTCTCCTTCCTGTTCTCCTCAACCATAGTCCTGTATTCCCCGTGCGGGTCTATAATAACGACAGGCGTTCCGTTTTCAGCGAGCTCCTCGAGCAGGACGCCCGCCACGTACGATTTCCCGGTCCCCGTCTTCGCTAATACCGCGACGTGCTTCGTGATCAGGTGTTTAACGGGCAGGTTAACGCGTATTTTATAACCTCCGAGAAGACCGACATACAAACCCTCTTCCTTCAGACCGAGCGTATGTTTGATCAGATCCTCATCCGCCGTGTAGACAGGGGTCTCGGGCTCGAAAGGGACAACCAAGGACTTGAGAAAACCCCTCGAATCGCGAAAGCCTATCACCTTCGCCTTCCCGATCGTCCGGTTCGGGTACTTCGTGATCGAATCCACGTAAGCGAGGATCCATTTCCCCTCGAAGTCCTTCACCGCGATGTACTGCAGTTTCTTTACACGAGCCTCCGCTTTGAAGCTGAAGTTCTTCGTGGTCACGCTCCCCGAGATCTTCCCCAACATCATAACTAAATTAATTGCGTTTAAGATTAATAATAGTTAGTGTGATCTGCTACTCGTGTCTTTTTTCTTGAATGCTGGCCAAAGATTGCTGTCCATTTTCGAGAATAAACGCTTAAAGGCATTATCTCCTCCTTCCACGACAGCCTCGGGTTGTTTTTCATAGGAAATAACATCTCTCAATTCTTTTTCAGGCAAGTCCATTTCCATGATATGTAACTCTTTAAAAAGTTGATCTTCTTCGCCCTTCTCCTTTGCGAGTTGCTTTGCGCGTTGGTATGCCTTAAAATAAAAATCTCCGTATTTTAAACGATAGTGGTCTTCATATGTAGAACCAGAGATCCATCTTTCTATAATACCATAAGGCGCGATTATATACGTTTTTAGTATTGGAAAATATTCGTGTATACCAACGGGTAATATCATAACAATCAATAATAATAAATTTTATAAAACCTTCCTTTACCAGGCCTATCCAAAACCTTCGCCCGTTTCCATTTCCCTTTCAATCCTCTTCTTCCTGAACTCTTTCCCTGTCAGAATGTTCGCCAGTATTATGAGCGCTCCACCGATCATGACGTACTGCGGAAGGGTTTCCCCAAGAACCAGAAACGCCAAAACAATCGCTGTCAGGGGTTCTGTCAACGTCACGATTATGACAGCATTGTGTGCCCTTATTGTTTTAAGACCTTTTGCATAAAACGTGTAACCCAAAAAGCAGAAGAAAGCGATTCCCAGAATGTAAATGGGGACGTAACCACCAAATGAAAAAGCCAAAGGCTCGAACGGCAAGAATAATATCAGGATTAATCCTCCTATAACCAGAGGCCAGAACGTGACCTTCCAGTAGGGCAGGCCCTTCCTTTCGAAATGCCTGATGAAAACAAAGAACACCGCGTAACCGCAGCCGGACAAAAGCGCGAGCATGTTTCCCAGCATGTTCGTCCCCAAATTCAGTTCAGAGCCGTATATCGACCACACACCAAGCAGAACCAGAACCAGCGAAACGATCTCCAGCTTCGTTATCCTTTCCTTAATAAAAGCCCAAGAGAGGAAGGCCGTGAATAACGGATAAACGTGAACGAGTATGACCGCATTGGCAACAGGAACATAAGAAAATGATTTCATGAAAAAACCGAAACCTATCGCAACCCCGAAAAACCCCGCTATTATGAAATACAGCAGATTCTTCCTCCTTATCTCCAGGGTCCTGAGGGTTTTCAGATCCTTCGTGAAGAGTATCAGAAGGAAGATCAGCGCCCCCGCGAGCAGCGCACGGAAAATCGTGAGCAGGAAAGGCGAGACGTCCGCTCCTATCAGCTTGACCCATATCCCGATTGTCCCCAGGAAGAA
>JAGMCY010000102.1 GCA_023128965.1 Candidatus Aenigmatarchaeota archaeon
CCTCCCTGATACAGGAACTCAAGGATGGGGGAGACGCTTCGTGCAACGGGATAGATGACGACTGCGACGGTACGATAGATGAGGATGCGAGGGATTGCGCCTGCGCTGGAAGGTCTCCTGAAGAGGCCACGGAAATACGCGGGAATGTGGTGGAGATATGTGACGGGGTGGATAACGATTGCGACGGATTGGTTGACGAGAACTTCCCCAGTATAGACTACACCGACCCCAAACCCTGCGGATACGGTATTTGCAGCGGAGGGTTTTACGTTTGCGGCGTCCACGGTGAGGGAGCCGTTTGCAACACGACCGTGACCCCGGATGAAACCTTCCTGGGGAACGCCGTGAAAATTAAACAGGACGAGACATGCGATTTGCTGGATAACGATTGCGATTACTCGATAGACGAGGGTTGCGCCTGCACGCCGGAGGGGGCGATCAAGCTTTGCGGATACCATAGCGGTATCTTCTACAAAAACAGAACGCAATTAGACAGCGTGTGCAATCAAGTTATTGACGGGATCAAAGGGATGATAACCTGGGCCGAAGCCCCTGAAAACATGAGATACAGAATGGTTTTGAATGTTACTAACACCGAGGATGTTTATCTGACAAACTATCCTGTGAGCGTAACGCTCAACACAAGCTCGCTGATCGGACAGGACAAGATGAGGAGCGACGGAGGGGATCTGAGGATAGTTCCCGCAGGAGAGGAACTTCACATGCCATGGGGTTATTCCGAGCCCTTCGTAAGCGAACAAACCGAAATCTGGTTCAAGACTGATCTACCGCCAGATCAGGAAAAGAGATTTTATATTTATTACGGGAACCCCACCGCGACATACGATCCATTGGACATGACCTCCGCTGTGGGACTCGATTACGAAACAGGCGTGTTCCTGCTCTGCCATTTCGATGGGGACTCCACATGCGAGGGGAACATGATCCCGAAATACGAGGATGGGACTTCTTATGCCACTGGCAAGTATCTCCAGGGCATCAACCTGAGTAGCGGAAGCACCCTTTCCTACCCCACATCAGCGAACTTCAACAAGAACCGCGGAACGATGGTGATGTGGTTCAACCCCAGTGACCTAACGAATGATCATTACCTGTTCTACTCCGAGGACTTCGATGGCGATTCGCAATTCGCTCTGTACTTCAACGGAAGCGGGACGTTCTTCGAGGTATGGGATAAGAACGGCGTGAAGTACACTGTTAACGGAGGTGTTGTGGATACCAGCTGGCATCACCTCGCTGTCACATGGGACAACCTCCGGGGGATCGAGATATATATGGACGGCGTTCGCGAGGGCTACGAGCAGGTCACATGGGAACCGGATGACACGGGTTTGGATGTTTACGTAGGGAGCAACGGATCTGGAAGGAATGCGGAAGCCGTCATAGATGAGCTGGCTGTTCATTCCCAGATACTTGAGGAGGACAAAATCAGGGAAAAAATGCGATATTACGTACCTAGTGTGGAGACAGGACCTGAGGAAACGATGGAGGAAACGGTGGAGAGGGGAGAGGTGAACGTGTTCGAGAAATGTAACGAAATGCTCCAGAACGTGAGCTTTACAGGGAACACCATAAGGGATTCGATCCTCAGCCTCTGCGATTCCATCCGCATATGCAATAAAACCGATTTCCCGATAAGCCCGACAAGCGAGTGTACGTTCGGAAATCTGACTTGCACAGGAGGGGTGTGGGGTAATTGTTCTGTTGTTGAGCCAACGAATGAGACCTGCAACCAGAAGGATGACGACTGCAACGGGATAATAGATGATGTCGCTTTCCCCGAGACGTGCGGTTGCTCGGACGGAGGCGAACCAAGGTCTGAAATCTGCAACGGGATAGATGATAACTGTGATGGCGTGATAGATAACGTTAGGTGGGGGGATTCCCCAGGGGATTCTGTCGAATCAACGCACTGCGGTTGTTTCAACCAAATCGTTAACATAACACAGAGGAATGCTGAACTGGAAACCGAATGCAACGGGATAGATGATAACTGCGATGGAACGATAGACGAGGGTCTGGATAACTGTGCGTGTGCCGGAACGCTGTTCAGCCCGAACAACAACACCCTTGAGCCGGCGATATCAGCAGAGATGTGCGATGAGGTAGACAACAACTGCAACGGGATAATAGATGACCCATGGCTGCAGGACGGGTCGGCAGCAACTGAATTAGAATACCTCGGGGCGCCGTGCGGTTATCAGTACAGCAGTTGTTCTGGAGGCATGTACGTGTGCTCTGAAGGAGGTACGGGAATAGTGTGCAGCACAACCTCGGACGATGGAATAGGGGGGCAGGATATGAGGGGGGACGAGACCTGCAACGGGATAGATGATGATTGCGACGGGATAATAGATGATGTGTGGGGGAATGTTTCCTATAAGTTCTGCCAGTGTCATAACGGGGTTCCCGGAAGCGAAGAGGTCTGCGACGGGAGGGACAACAACTGCAACGGTTTCGTGGACGACGGGCTTACGGGCTGCGGATGTTCGTTTGATCTCGAGGTTAACGTGAGCAACATAAACCAGCTGGCATCCCTTGTGACCGCGAAGAGAAATTCAGACGAAGTCTGCAACAACATGGATGATGATTGTAACATGAAGGTGGATGATGGCACCGAAGGCGGATGCTTCTGTTCAGGTGGTTTCTCCGGAGATCCATCCTTAAGACCGGAATTCTGCAACGGAATAGATGATGACTGTGATGGGACGGTGGATGATGTCGCTTTCCCCGAGACGTGCGGTTGCTATGAGGCAGCGAGGGAACAGGGGGAGATTGATGAGATATGCGACGGGATTGACAACGATTGCAATGGCCTCATTGACGAGAACTGGCCGAACCTGGGAGGGATATGCGGTTTCGGCGTGTGTTCAGGAGGGGTTTACGAGTGTTCGAGTGACCTGGAGGAACAGGTATGTTCAACAGGACCAGGAGGCTCTGAGGATGAATCCGCGGACGAGGTTTGCGGGGACAATATAGATAACGATTGCGACGGAGCGGTAGACGAGAACTGCGTGTGCGATGAAGAGGGTGAGCAAAAGAAGTGCAGCAAGAACGTTGGCGTGTGCGAGGAAGGGGTCCAGACATGCATTGAAGATGGCGGTGAATTTGAATGGAGCGGATGTATAGGAGGGGTTTTGCCGGAGCCGGAAGTCTGCGACGGGTTGGATAACAACTGCAACGGGATAATAGATGATGTTCCCGGAGGGAAGTGCGGATGTTATGGAGGAGGAGACGGAAGCGAGGAGATCTGCAACGGAATAGATGATGATTGCAATGGCGTGATAGATAATGTTGGCGGTGAGGATTCGATTGAGGAAACGAAATGCGGATGTTACAATAACCTCTACGGAGTGGGTGCGAAGATAGAGATTTGTAATGGTATAGATGATAACTGTGACGGAATAATAGACAATGTTAAGGAAGGGGATTCGGTTACCGCTACTAAATGCGCGTGTTACGGAGGCGAAAGCCCGGGCACGGAGGCCTGCAACGGAATAGATGATGATTGCGATGGGCAAATAGATGAGGAATGGCCAACCCTAGGTGAAAGCTGCGGAGAGGGTATATGCACGGGCATTTTACTTTGTTCTGAGGGCGGGAGTACGGCTGAATGCAGTGGCCAGCAGCCGGAAACAGAGGTCTGCGACGGGAAGGATAACAACTGTAACGGAAAAATAGACGAGGGCTGTTGGGGACCCGAGATAAGCAGCTGCGAGAATGGGATCCAGGACGGAGACGAGGAAGGAGTAGACTGCGGTGGGTCCTGTCCGGATATTTGTGCTCCTCCCCCGCCACCGCCTCCCTCGGGAACATGGGTTATAGTGTTTGCTGTTCTGGTAATAATAATAGTAATAGTAGGTCTTATACTATTGTTCTTTAAACAATCCGTATAATCAAGGCAACTTCACCCCGGAAAGCAATACCACATACTTCTCGAGTCTCTTTATCTCCATTTCAAGGGTGTTTATCGCTTTCAGAACTTCGTTCTTGTTCTTTCCCTGGAGTTTTTCCAGCCTATTCTTGCCCTGCTCGAACTCGAGGAGGGAATCAGAAATCCCCCTCTTCACCCGTATGAGGAATATCTTTTTAAGGGATTCGAGAAGGTCCCCGCTCAGTTCTATGTAGAGCTTTCGATCCCTATGTTTCTTAACCCTTTTCACTATCCCGAGGATCTCGAGCAGGTCCATACTGAGGGAAACCATCGATATAGAATACCCAGTTTTCTTCGCCATATCCTGGAGCGAGAGCGACCCCCCTCCAACAATGAGCGAGCCTATTATGTTCCCGTGTACCGGGGAGAAGCCCATGGACCTCGCCAGATTAGAGAAGGTGTTGAAAATCTTCTTCTCTATCTCGCGAATCTCCTTCGAGTCCATACGTCCACCTTGGGTTAATTTTATAAATTACTATATTTAATAATTAACTGAACATTTAAAACTTTTTAAAAGTTCTAAATGATAAGATGCATAAGAAGGAAGCTTCGGTGGGGTATGCAAAAGAACTTCCGAACAAAACGCTCTCTGTGTGCCCTGAGTGTTTGAAGATAATACCAGCCCTTATATTCGAGGAAAGGGGGAAGGTATGGATAAAGAAAAGCTGCGACAAGCACGGGGAGTTCAGGGATCTCTACTGGGGTTCCGCTAAGATGTATAGGAAAGCGAATAGATTCGCTTACGATGGTATAGGGATTTCCAATCCGAACATAGACAAGAAAAATCCAGTGTGCCCGAAAGATTGCGGTTTATGCTCTCTCCACAAATCGCATACAGCGCTTGCGAATCTCGTCGTTACGAATCGCTGCGATCTTAATTGCTGGTATTGCTTCTTCTTTGCCAAGAGGGCAGGATACGTGTACGAACCCTCCCTTGAGGAACTCAGAAAAGGCGTGAAGCTCCTCGTTAACGAGAAGCCTGTCCCGGGTAACGCGGTTCAGATAACAGGAGGGGAACCCTCCCTCAGGGATGACATAATAGACATAATAAGGATGGTAAAGGAGGAGGGGGTCGACCACGTCCAGTACAACACGAACGGCATCCGATTCGCTCAAGATCCGGATTTCGTTCGTAAGGTCAGGGAAGTGGGAGTGAACACGGTTTACCTTTCCTTTGACGGCGTGACGCCCAAAGCCAATCCGAAAAACCATTACGAGGTTCCATACGTCCTTGAAAACGCAAAGAAGGCGGGGAACATGGGGATCATCCTCGTACCCACCATCATCAAATCGGTCAATGATCACGAAGTTGGCGACATGTTAAAATTCGGCTTCAAAAACATGGATATCGTGAGAGGGGTGAATTACCAACCAGTATCCCTCGTCGGGCGGATGCCTAGGAAGGAGAGGGAGAAATTCAGGATAACGATCCCCGACACGATCCAGAAAATAGAGGAGCAAACGAACGGCCAGGTCACGGCGGATGATTTCTATCCCGTCCCTTCGATGGGGGCCATAACCAGATTCGTCGAGGCGCTCACAGGCAAAGCCTCTTATTCGCTTTCCACTCATTTCGCCTGCGGCATGGCGACCTACATCTTCGAGGACGACGGTAAGATGATACCTGCCCCGAAATTCGTCGATATAGATGGACTGTTCGAGTACCTGAACGAGAAAGCCGACGAGCTCGAAAAGGGGAAGAGCAGGTACATAGTGGGAACGAAACTCCTTTTCAATCTCAAATCGTTCATAGACAGCAGCAAGGCCCCGAAGGGCTTCTCACTCGCCAAACTGCTCTACAACGTCCTCATGAAGCACGATTACCGGTCGCTCGGGGTGTTGCAGCACAGGTCCCTTTTCGTGGGGATGATGCACTTCATGGATTTATACAATTACGACATAAACCGAGTGAAACGATGCTGCATACATTATCTAATGCCAGAAGCGATAATCCCGTTCTGCGCATTTAATGTTATACCAGAATGGTATAGGGATAAGGTCCAGAATAAATACGGGATCTCCTTCAAGAAATGGGAGAGCAAGCCCGGAAAGAAGTTGAAAGACGACATGTACAAAAGGAACGTGAAAGCCCTCGCCAGCTCCGAGCTGTACAGGAAAACCTATGAAGGGTTTGTAAAGTGATTTAAATAAACCATTTCTCTAAAAAATCATTATGAAAATCATAAAGCTCGCGAACGCTTTGAAGGATATGGAGAGGGTGGAGCTAGCGAAGGCCGTAAGGGAAGGGAAGATCCTGATCTACCCCACGGACACGCTTTACGGGGTCGGCTGTAATGCGGAAAAAACGGAAAGCGTGGAAAGGATAATGAAGGCAAAGGGGAGGGATTCCGAGAAACCCCTGTCAATAATCGCACCCTCAAAGGAGTGGATCGCGGAGAACACGAAAATAACGAGCAATCATGTCAAATTCATTAACAACCTGTTTCCCGGGCCTTACACTATCGTGCTCAAAGCGAGGATAAAGATCCCGTTTGTGATCTCTAAAGACGGGAAGATGGGTGTTCGCATCCCAAGGAACGAGTTCTGTGATTTCATCCGTTCGCAGGGCTCCCCCTTTGTGACAACCTCCGTGAACCTTTCGGAGGAGAACCCGGTTTATTCCATAAGTGACATTCCAGAACAGATAAAACAAGTCGCTGATTACGTGATCGATGCCGGCGAAATACGCGGGCACGCTTCCAGGGTTTTTGATATAAGCGGGAAGAGTCTCGAAATCCTTAGATGGTGACATGTTCGGTTTCGAATCTGAAATACCAAGTTAAGGTCGAATACCAGCAGAAAATGAAGTACTGATTCTCGAAAAGGATGTTTTTAAATATCTTAAATTCATAATAGTTATAATTCTTGGGGTAAGGGGTATCCTGGTTATGGCGAAAGGGAGAGAATTCACTATTAAGATTGAAAACGTCGTTGCTTTTACCACGCTGAACATCAACATCTCCTTGAACAAACTCCTTAGCTCTGTCGAAAACACTGAATATAAACCTAAACAGTTCCCCGGTCTCGTTTACAGACATACGAACCCGAAGTCCGCGGCTTTGATTTTCTCCTCAGGAAAAATAGTATGCACAGGGACGAAATCAATAGAAATGGCGAAACAAGCGATGAAAAAGGTGGTGAAGAAA
>JAGMCY010000103.1 GCA_023128965.1 Candidatus Aenigmatarchaeota archaeon
GTAATGGATTTCCCTGTCGAAGCAAACGCCCTTGTAAAGCTTGACAGGCCGGTAGTCTGAACGGACGGCTTTCGCTCCAAGCCATTCGGCTATCTCCTCGTAGTTTCGGATGGTTGCCGAAAGAGCGAGTATCTGGGGGTTTATCAAGGTCTTGAGTTTCGTTAGCGTGACCTCGAGGGTTGGTCCTCTGCCCGGGTCGTTCAGAAGGTGTATCTCGTCCGCCACGACCAGGCCGATCTGGTCTATCCAGGGTATTCCATGCCGAAGAAGCGAGTCGAATTTCTCCGAGGTGACTATTATGAGATCGAACCTCGCCAGCCAGTGATCGCTCGAATCCAGGTCCCCGATGCTGAGCGCGATTCTTATCCCTAGCGGTTCGTACTTCTCCTTGAACTCGTGATACTTTTCGCTGGCCAGCGCCCGCAGGGGCACGATATAAACCACTTTCCTTCCCTCTTTGATCGCGTTCAGGGCCGCGAACTCCGCAACGAGCGTTTTCCCGCTCGCTGTTGGAGCGGCTAAGACGAGGTTCTCCCCTTCCAAAACCCCTGCCTTCAGGGCTTCCTCTTGGACGGGGTTGAGTTTCGAAAATCCTGATTTCTCAAGAACCTGTTTCACCACGAAATCCATAGTTATAAAATAAGGAATTAACATTAAATATGGTTTCGGAAATTTTCTACCAGGTCACGAACAACCGCATGCGCTTCGCCGAATACATCGTGATGAAGTTCATGAAAGAGATAAAGAGGAAGAAGAAAATATTCGTGAAGCCGAACATCGTTTCCCACGAACTTTATCCCACAACCACGCACCCGGACGTCCTCCGCTATGTTCTTAAGAACCTACCACGGTCTTCCGAAATCACAGTGGCTGATGCGCCAGTCCCGGATTCCCCGGTTACCATAGGGTTCGGGAAGAAAGACATGGTAAAAAACCATCCCCTTGCGAAGGTATGCGGACAGCTGGATATTGAACTCCAGAACATCTACGATCTCGGGTTCAGAAAAGTCAAGACGAAATCCGGATTCTCCCTCAACGTCTCGGAGGTCGCGCTTGACTGTGATTACATGATTTCTCTCCCGGTCATGAAGACCCATTGCATAAAAGCAATCGGTATAACGGGCGCGCTCAAGAACAACTTCGGCCTGTTGTCAGCGAAGGACCGAATTCTTCTGCACTCATCAGAAAGAATCCCCATAAAAGCGATGAGGAAACTGCTATGGAGAAAGAAGGACATAAACCTCGCGATAGCCGAACTCAACGTGATTCGAAAACCCGACCTCTTCATAATGGACATGGTCGACACGCTTGTAGGGGGGAACGAAGTTCGCCATGGAGGGATCCAGAAGCACGTGGGTCTCATGTTCGCGGGGAAAGACCCCGTTGCTCTCGACTGCTTCGGTCTTGAAATCCTGAAGAAGTTCGACCCCGGGCTTAAGGAAAGGGAGGCGAAGGACATACCGGCGATAGAATACGCACTCCGTCTCGGTGTGGGGAAGAAGGAATTCAAGAAAACCAGAATAAGTTCATAAGTACAAAATTCATTTTTTATAAAACTCCCACAATTATACAATATAGTGATTGCATGGACCTCAAAAAAAGATTCAATCTGATCAAGAGGAACACGGAAGAGATACTGACAGAGCCGGAATTGGAGGGATTGCTGAAAAAGAAGAAACACCCATCCGCCTACATAGGCCTCGCCATCACGGGAAAACCGCACATAGGGTATTTCATCCCCATGATAAAGGTTAGCGATTTCCTGAAGGCGGGATTCCATTTCAAGATTCTCCTTGCTGACATACACGGACATCTGGACGATCAAAAAACTCCGTTCGAACTGCTGGACACACGAATGAAGTACTACATGGAAGTCATCTCCGGCATGCTCGATTCAATAGGGGTTGACAGGAACAAGTTCAAATTCGTCAAGGGAAGGGACTTCGAGCTCGACCCGAAGTACACGCTGGACATGTACAGGTTGAGCGCGCTGAACACGTTCGCCCGCTGCAGGCGCGCGGCCTCGGATGTCGTTCGTTTCGGGAAGGAGCCGAAACTCAGCGGTTTCATCTACCCGATACTGCAGGCGCTGGACGAGGTTTACCTCGATGCTGATGTCCAATACGGAGGTCACGACCAGAGGAAGATCCTGGCTTTCGCGAGGGAGGTTCTCCCCTCGCTCGGTTATAAAAAGCGAGTGGAGGTGATGACCCCCATGCTTCCTGGTTTGCAGGGAGAGAAAATGAGCGCATCAGAGGGGAAATCCAAGGTTGACCTGCTTGACTCTCCGGATGTAGTGGAGAGAAAGATAGCGAAAGCGTTCTGCCCGGCAGGCAAGACCGAAAACAACGGAGTTCTCGCCTTCATGAAATACGTGATCATGGTTCTGAAAGAGGACAGGAAAGAGAGGTTCCTGGTGGAAAGGCCGGAGAAATTCGGAGGGGATGTTTCTTACAAGGATTACAAAACCCTGGAAAGGGATTTTGTTTCAAAGAAGCTGCACCCCGAGGATTTGAAAAAGGCGATGGCCAAGGAAGTCAACAGAATGCTCGAGCCGGTAAGAAAGAGATTCAAGGGGAAGATGAGCCTCGTTCGTAAGGCTTATCCTTAAAAGTAGTTATTCAATAATCCAGGGGACGTAAACAGCGACTTCTTTAACCCCGAACTTCATTTCCTTTATCGGTTTTTCCCCGAACTTTTCCTTCGGGTAGACCCAGTAAGCGGACACGAGAACGTCGTAACCCGTTTTTTCTTTCGTACGAAGTCTCACCCTTAATTTCTTAACGTAATCGCAGATGTACCATTCCTTCTTGCCCGGCCTCTTGTAATCCTTCCTCTTTATGGAAAGGAGGAGTTCGATCCATCCCCTTCGGACGCGCTCCTGCCCGATCTTTACCATCGCTTCTATATCCTCTTTTATGGAAGTGACGTCTCCTTCAGAGAGGGCCACAAATCCCCCGTATGGGTAAGGATGGGAATGGTAACCACCGATTATCTCGGTCTTGAGGGATTCAAACGCCCGCAATACACGCTTGAAGGCGGAGATGTTCCCGTGGATTACCTCGGAAGGCGTACGCTTCTCTGTCTGGAAGGGATAGGCTTCTTTTACGGAAACGACCTTCATTTTCCTTCCGTTTATCTCCCGGACAGCGTTCCTTCCCAGAAGCGCTCCGTTCGTCTCCCTGTTGTATACCTCGATCGCGGAGGTGATGAGCGAACGGAAGGAGCGACGCTCTATGAAAACATCCCTGAACCCGTCAGGTTTTCTTTTGATTTTTTTCCTGCGTTTCCTCATGTTTTATAATTATATGATTTCCGTAATAAAGTCTTATGGAATGAGTTTGAAGGGAGATCAAACCATATAATAACAGAAGACCAAAAATATAAACATAGAACTTGAAAAACTAAAGTAAAAACTTCAGGTAATTCCAATGAAAGCGGAAATCAACCCATGGGGCACGGAGGACGTTAAGGATTACGAGAAGCTAGCGAAGGAATTCGGGATCAAGCCTTTCGAACCCCTGCTGAAGAGAATTAAGGAGCCTCACTTACTCATGAGAAGAGGTCTGGTTTTCGGCCACAGGGATTTCGGTAAGACTCTCGATTCGGTCAAAAGGAAGGGGAGCTACGCGATGATGACGGGTCTCATGCCTTCCGGCAAGTTTCACCTGGGCCACAAAATACTCGCAGAGCAGATCATATACCACCAGCAGGTTTTGGGAGGAAAGATATTCCTGTGCGTCGCTGATATCGAGGCGTACAACCTGCGGTTGAACAGGATGGAAGAGCTTAGGAAGACAGCAGTTGAGGAATACCTTCTGAACTATATCGCGCTCGGCCTGAAACCGAAAAACTGTGATTTCTACTTCCAGAGTGAACGTTCGAAGGACCCGGATCAGGCGAACGCTTTCTATAAGCTCGCGGGTATGGCCGCGAGGAAGACAACGTTCAATGAGATGCGCGCGATTTACGGCGAGATCTCTCCTGGAAAGGTGATGTCCGTTATGATACAAGTTGCGGATATCCTCCACCCGATGCTTCCTGAGTTCGGAGGGTTCAAACACGTGGTCGTCCCTGTCGGGATGGACCAGGACCCGCACATGCGGTTGACCAGGGATATCGCTTCGCGCTTTGATAGGGAATACAAATTCCCTTCACTTCCTTCCTCCACGTACCACAGGTTCATCAAGGGCCTGAAGGGAGGGAAGATGAGCTCGAGCGATCCTTTTTCTTACGTCGCGCTTACGGATGATCCCAAAGGGATCAGGAACAAGATAATGAAATACGCTTTTTCCGGGGGGAGGGAAACAATCGCGGAGCATCGAAAGAAAGGAGGAATCCCGGAGGTCGACGTGTCCTACCAATACCTCTATTCCCAGTTCGAGCCGGATGACAGGAAGATACGAACTATACACGATGATTACATATCGGGAAAGCTCCTGACAGGCGAGCTCAAACAAATTCTTATAGAAAAGCTGGAGAAATTCCTGACCGACCACCAAAGGAAGAGGGAAGAGGCGAAGAAACAGGTGGACAAGTTCTTGAAATAGTTTTTATTAATATATTATCAATAATTTCTCATACTGCGGGGGTTCCCGAGCTGGTCAAAGGGGCAGGACTTAAGTTTAAGGCTTAAGTGATGAGGCTTCGCTGCCTGTGAATGCTTTGCCCTGAGAAATCCTGTGGCTTAGTGCCTTCCAGGGTTCGAATCCCTGCCCCCGCACTAACCTTATTTTGACAAGCGGAACGTAAGTGGAACGGGCAGACCTGCGTCTGTTTTCCGTAGACGCTTTTGGGTAGAAGGGTCTATTTATTAATAAACTCTGACATAATTCTAAATATGGCAGTCTTCGGGAAGTCTCCGGACGAAAAGCGGCAGAGGATAATGACGGATATGATTAACAGGGTGAACGAGAACGTGCGGAGGCTGAGGGTGATCGAGCAGAAGATACAGGCAATAGACACGAGGATAAATTCCATTGAGCAGAACATGATGTCGTACAACAAAAATACACAGAAATCGCTTTCTGAGAGGGATTTGAGGATTTCAAATCTTGAAGACAGGATATCGAAAATCGAAACGACCTCGAAAGAAATCCTGAAACAACTGAAACTCGTTGCAACAAAATCAAATGTTGAGGAAGTAAAGCAGCTGGTCTCGATATACGACCCTTTGAGATCCAACTTCGTGACAAGGGAAGAGATGGAAAGGTTTGTTGGGGAGAAGCTTTCAAAAGTTTAATATTTTAAGAGGCTGAAACAATATTAATAATATAATACAATCATAATTGGGGTATCTATGCTGAATCCTTTCAAGAAGAAGGAGAAAAGAGCCGAGGGACTTCCAATGGAAGGTCCGATCGGTCCTCCGGGTCCTGCAGGACCTGGTCCTCCGCCAGCAAGAAAAATAATACCGACGGACGAGGTGAGAGCACTGTCCTCAAGGGGGGTTCCGGAACCCGATATCATAAGGACCTTGAGGAGTGAGGGTTATTCAACGAGTGAAATCGATCAGGCCATGAAGGAGGCTTTGAAAAGCAGGGTTTCCGGAGAATTCCCCGAACCTCCGAATGAGTATGGAGAGAGACCGCTCGGAGGACCGCCCGAAACTTTGCCACCGAGAGAAGAGATACCCAGGGGTTTGGGTTATCCTAGTTCTGAAGCTGAGGAAGGGCCGGAACTGCCGCCTCCATATGAAGCTCCGGCAAGAGAGCCGGAATTCCCGGAAACACCGAGAGGTGGGGATTTCCTTAGGCCACCTCCGAGCAGAGCAGCTCCTCCAGGAAGGGGACCCTCCAAGAGTGTAGACAGGAAGGAGATCGAGGAACTCGCAGAGGTGATAGTTGATGAAAAATTGAGAGGGATGGGGGAAAGGCTGAAGACAATAGACACGCAGTTCCAGCAGGTTAACAGGAAGATTGATTCGCTTTCTGAGGAAATAAACAAGATAAAATCAGAAAAGAGCGGAGAGGTTAAGGGAATAGAGGAGAAAATAGACAACTACTCGAAGAGCATGGATGAGCTAAACGGAAGGATAGAATCCATGGAGAAAGCATTGAAGGATTCCCTCTCTCCAATGTTGGAATCTATGAGATCCCTTTCCGAACTCGTTAAAAGCATGAAAGAAAAAAAGGAATAAATACATGCGTGTTAATGAAATTGTAACCTCTTTCTTGAAATTTGGGAACGAGATACTCATACTCAGAAGGAGCGAAAGCGTCTCCACTTACAAATGGAGATGGGGAGGGATATCAGGGTTCATGGAGGAGAACGAAAATCCCCTTGGCAGGGTTGTGAAGGAGATAAAAGAGGAGGCTGGACTGGAAGAGGGTGATTTTGAACTCCTGAAAGAGGGAAGGGCTTTTTCTTTCGAGGACGAGTATAAAGAAGCGAAGATAAAATGGAAAGTCCACCCTTTCCTTTTCAAGGTGAAAACCAAAAAAATAAAAATCAACAAGGAGCATTTTGAATTTAAATGGATAAATCCGGAAGAGCTTTGGAAGTACCTCACTGTCCCGAAACTCGAGAAATCCCTTGAAAGGGTTCTTTAATCCAGAGTTATTTCTTCAGCTTGAGGCTAACCTTGTTCGTTCTCCCAAGGACCTCGACATCAACTATCCCCCTCTCCTTTAGGTCGGCAACCAGTCTCGAAACCTTGGCTTTTGAGAAATCGCTCTCCCTTACTATAACCCTTTGATTCACGGAACCGTTGTGCTTGTTCAGTATGTCCACCACGACCTTCTCGTCCCCTTTCAGAAGCGGCATTATCACCTTCATGGATTCGTGTCTACGGGTCGTCTTCATGTAAACTATCCCGAGCGAAAAGATTATCAACAGGGCTATCACAGCCATTATGCCTATGTCGTAAACGCCTCCGACAGGCACCTTATAGGTAACGGAAAAATAGAGGTCTTCTCCTTTTTTGAGGTCCTCCCTGTCCCAGTAAATCATTATGTGCTGTCCGTCGCTAAGGGTTTTTCCATTTCCGGGCGAAAAGGACTCGTTAGGTATGTCGGTCAAAAGGGTTGACGTCTCCGGAAGGTATACTATGTTGAAAAATCTGCTGACTTCGCTTTCGATGGGGATGAACTGAGCGAACTCGTAATTCTCATCCACTTCCTTAACCGTATCCTTTGTATCGAACTGTATCTTTAACTTAATCCTGTCGTAGTTTTCGAAATCCGTGAAACTACACGAAACCAGGCTGGTATCCGTTACGCGTGTTTCGCATTCGACGGGGGCGTGTTCTGATTCAATCCGGACATTGAAGATCCTGTATTTGAGCTTATAATCAAAATCGGGGACGCTTGAATTCAGCGTGATAGTAATAACGTTCGAAACGGTCATATCACCCTTAATTCTGCTCTCAATTCCATAATAATCGAGATTTAAAGCTTGAACAGGCCAGAAGGAACAATTAAAAGCTAGAAGAAACAATATCGTTCCCAAGATTTTGGCGAAGTTCATGAGAATATATTTGATTCGGTGAGATTTAAAAATGGATGAAACAGTTTCAGAAAGCTGGCTGGATCAAAGAACAAGAATTACAAACTCCTTGAGATTTCGACCGTTTCGGAAGACTGGACGTGTTCGATTTTTGCGATCTTTTCCTCAAGATCCGGAAGCGTGCCTTCCGCATCGGGAATGAGCTTCGTAAACTTCCAGGCCTTAAGGCCGAATGCGATCGGCTCCTCATCGAGCCTCTGGGGCTTTAGCTTCTCGAGCCCCTTCTTAACGTCCTCGAAGAAATCCATGCTCTCGGGTATTACCCTGAACACGACAATAACATCCCCCATTAATATCGACCTTATGACATATGTAAGCATGACATGTTGCGACACAGGCAAAGCCTGTGTCAATCGAAACTCACGGTCCGATGAATTTGCAGGATTCGCATTCGTAAGAGTTCACGATTTTCCTGCACCTCTCGCATCTGATTATTTTCGTCTTCTTACAGCTGGGGCAATCGAATTCCACCCAGTTCTTCTGGGTTTCTATATTAATCCCGCAGCTTGAACACTTCACGTTTAACACCTTGAACCGATTTACAATAATTATGAAGCGAATATTTAAATATTGTTCATTATAAAATAGTGTATCGGTCATTGACTCAACAGGCTAAAAGCGTTTGATGGTTTAAAATATAAACCAAGCCATCGTTCGAAAATGCCGATGAAGGAGGGATGAAAATGGCGAAGTTCGTTAAGTTTGAGGTTTCCAAGGACCTTGCGGATAAGATTTACGAATCTGTTGAGATAGCGAAAAACACGGGGAAACTCAGGAAAGGAGTGAACGAGACAACGAAATGCATAGAGCGGGGGCTAGCGAAACTCGTTATAGTGGCGAGCGATGTCGAGCCTGAGGAAGTCCTCATGCACCTTCCAACGCTCTGCAATGAGAAGAAGGTGTTATGCGTTGAGGTTCCATCAAAACTCGAACTCGGAAAGGCGGCAGGGATCGATGTCGCTACATCGAGCATCGCGATCGAGGAGACCGGAGACGCGAATAGAATGGTAGAGAACGTAAAAAAGAAAGTGGGAGCCTTGGAGAAATAAGGAAGGAAGGCGTTAAGTATGGTTGTTGCAGCAGAGGTCATACAGGTCCTGGAGAGGCTTGGAGTTAAAGGCGTAACGAGGATCAGGTGCAAGGTTCTTGAAGGAAGGGACAGGGGAAAGGTTCTGATGAGGAACGTTTCAGGACCGATCAGAATTAATGACATAATAATGCTGAAAGAGACCGAGATGGAGGCCGCGGGAAGGATTTCCCAGAACAGGTGATCATTTCAGGCTTATCACTTCTTCACAGTATTCGCTAACGGGCCTGGTTTTGGTGAATTTGAATGTCAGCTTGGGATTTACCTCTGACATGAATTCCCTTGCTGCGCCCTCGCAGACGAGTTTGCATATCTTTTTTGGATTCCACCCGAGTATTTCGCATGCTGCTAAAATCGGGCAGAAATTATCGGACCTTATGACAATACTGTCCGGTTCCTTCCTGACCACGTTCAGTTCCTTGGGGTCCGCTCCAAGTTTCAGGATAAGCACCTGCCTTGCCTTTTCAATTTCCGGAAGCTTGGGGTCGAGCTTCTTTCTGTTCTCCTTCAGCCACCGGATTCTCCTCTCCATGATGTTTTTCTTCAGAATTTCCCAGGCTCTCTTCTCCCCTATGATTTTGCCCACGGATTTTATGTACTCGAACAGGTGAACAAACTCCAGGGTCAGCCTGCTCTTCCTGTAAAGTTCGATTTTCTCAAACATATATATATTAAATATTAACAGAAATGATATAAAGAATGTGATAGCATGAAATGTTCAGTATGCAAATCGAACGTTCTGAAAGGTTCAGGAAAGATGTTCGTCAGGAATGACGGTAGAATTTTCTATTTCTGCAGTTCAAAGTGCCAAAAGAACTGGAATATGGGGAGAGAAGGGAAGAAACTGAAGTGGGTCGTTTCTGAAAAGAAGGTCAAGAAGAAGTCTTGATTTTCCCCCTGATTCTGAATTTATGTAGCAACGTGACAACGATCAGTATTACCACTATCCCCATGTACAAGAATAAAAACCCGATCGCGTGAAACATTATCGAGATTATTCCCCCAACGGCAAGGGAAAAGATGTTATGGGAAAGGAAAACCATCTTCCTTGTGCTTAAATTAATATCTATGAAGAGTATCAGGCCTATTATCATCAGACCCAGAGCGGAGAAAAATACAGCAACACTCTCTGTGAAAACCAGGTATATTAAGGATGAAACTATCAGGCTTCCTGCAAGAAAGCTCCTCCACACCTGTTTCTTATCGCCCAGATGTTTCGGGTTGTACTGCAGTCTCATGATAAATAATTAGGCGGGAATCTTCTTATAAGCTCAACCCACGTAATCCGTTTCTTCTTTCGATATCCTTCTCTCCATGCCCCTGGATTTGAAACTCTCCGTCAGGTTTTCGTAGAATTTCACGAGATCAGGCGTTATTGAAGGTCTCGATTCTTTTAGCGCGAAATCGAAATGCTTCTTGGTCACTTCCTTTGTGTTCATGTCCTCCCTGATGGCGTTGATACCTGCTTCCCTGCAAATGGCTTCTATATCCGCTCCTGAGTATCCATCGGTCTGCCTGGCGATCTTCTTGAGGTCCACCCCCTTCAGTGGCATGTTTTTCGTGTGGATCTTGAATATCTCAAGTCTCGTCTTCTCATCCGGGGACGGAACCAAAACCTGTCTGTCGAACCTTCCGGGTCTCAGAAGTGCGGGGTCGAGAATATCAGGCCTGTTCGTCGCCCCTATAACAATCACGTTGTGGAGATCTTCAATCCCCGACATCTGTGTTAGTATCTGGGAAACGACGTTTTCGGATACGCGTGTTCCAACTGAAAGACCTCTTCTGGGAACCAGTGCATCCATCTCGTCAAAGAAAATTATGCTCGGTGCGACCTGCTTCGCTCTTTTGAACACCTCGCGTATTCGTTTCTCGCTTTCCCCAACCCATTTGCTCAGGACTTCTGGTCCGCGGATGGAGATGAAGTTCGC
>JAGMCY010000104.1 GCA_023128965.1 Candidatus Aenigmatarchaeota archaeon
GAATTTCCGTTGCTTCTTTGTCACCATTAAATACATCAACCACTATCTCTGTCTGATTTTCCAAATTGAAAAAAATCATCCTTGATTTCTCCATCATGTCCTCTTTGCTCCAGCTCACCATACAAAGGGTGAAATTATCTATGTCATTTACGAATTTTTTTGCATACGATAATAGGTCTTTCTGGAATTTCAGAGGTTTGTCTGGTTTCACTGATTTCAAAATATTCTTGTCAGGCAACAGGACTGTTAAAACTTCATCGTTCACTGTGGTGTAGAAATCCCCTTTTACTATAACGAAATCATCCAAATTAGGATTGTAATTTGTATAGAATTTTTTTCCGTCTATGTTCACGGAACGAAGTTTCTTCTTGTCCACTCCTTCGAGTGCGATCTCCTTTGGCGACTGGACAAATATTTCTATCTGTGCCTTCGGAGTTTTGTAATTTGCCACAAGAACGTTTCTTTGACCTGGCTTTTCTTTTTCATGTATTATGCTGAAGGTTAGGGAAAGAATTTCCCCTTCCTTTACAGAAGGGATTTTATTTACAAATTCCGCGAAGCTGTTCACAAACTCCTCTGACATGACTATTATAATAAATAAATATTTTATAAATCTTTCCCCTTTTATATGTATGATGATTCTTTATTTGCTCCCTTTGCTGGCTTTTGGTCTGATTTCAACATACTGGGACGCAAAGAAAGGCATCATAAAAAACAAGCTGATATTGGCTATGTTGATCACGGCGGTAATTGTCCATGTCTCGAGTCTCCTCCTCTCGCCATCCCTCTTTAGCCTGCTACCCCCTTTAATGCTGAACATGGGTTTTTCAATATTTGTGGGTCTTCTTTTATGGGTTATATCCATATGGCCCGCAGGGGACGCAAAGCTATTCATCGCTTTCTCTTCCTTAATACCGCTTGGATTGTTCGAACAAATCAATCAACCCTTCCCTTCATTTGATTTTTTAATAAACACCTTCGTTCCCATATTCTTTGCAATGTTCATATTTTTACTCGTTAAATCCGAATCCTCCGCGATCAAGAAGAGTTTGAAGTTCACCTTTAACCCTTATAACATGTTCATGATCTTCATCGTGATTGTCGGGTTCCTGTGGTTCATAATAAAATCTGTGGCGTTTCTCGGGATATTCATGAA
>JAGMCY010000105.1 GCA_023128965.1 Candidatus Aenigmatarchaeota archaeon
GTCAAATTTAATTCCTCCGGGGATTTAACCTGGGCGAAAACTGTGGGGGGAACAGATTGGGATGTGGGCAATTATGTTGCCCAGACCTCTGATAGAGGGTATATTGTAACTGGAGGAACAGCGAGTTTTGGCGCTGGTTCGCGTGATTTATTCCTTGCCAAATTTAGCTTTTCAGGTGAGATTTGGGATTGCAGTTTTGTTGCAGATTGCTCCCCGGTGGTAGGAAGTCCTTCTTTAAGTAGTGTTTCAATAAGTCCTACCGTTACTACCCTAAGCTTGACAGCGGATAGTTGTAGCCCTATAGTAACCAGTATGTCTCCTGTCGTGACCGAGGTTTGCTCCGATATCTCAGAAGTATTGTCAAAACCTATCTCTTTCGAACTTACCGTTTCCCCGAACCCGTTCAATTCGTCATGTGCTATACTGGTATGTCAACAATCCCGACTGAATCGGGATTGCGCAATGGTGAAGGTGGAGATATTCGATTTACAGGGGAGATTGATTGCAACCCCCTTTACCCCGACCTTCGGTCGGGGAGTTTCCCCCAAAAGGGGACACCTTGCGAGGTTGCAGCAATTTGTATTGTCCCCCATTGGGGGAAAATGTCGAGCAAAGCGAGCAGGGGGTTGAAATCCCAGTTAATTGGAAGCGAAGAAAAACAATCTGAACCACGGATTACACGGATTAAACTGATTTCACGGACACCCCCTAAATTCGCTTCGCTGCGCTACACGAATTTTGTCCCCCTTAATCAAGGGGGACAGCGAGCAAAGCGAGCAGGGGGTTGAAAATCCAGGTTAATCCACCATGAAAATACCCGAAGGGTGTCAGACGAATCCGAGTTCAGATAATTAGCGCGGAAAATGGAAAAACATCTGAACTCGGATTAAACGGATTAAGGGATTGTCATGATTAACCCCGCACACCACCATTGCAATATCGGGGGGTGGGTGGAAAATCCAGTTTAATCCATAAATCCGACGAATCCGAGTTCAGGCAACAGGCAAGCAAAATGAAAGACAGTCTGAACCAAGATTTATCGGATTAACGGATTAACATGATTAACCCCCTAAATTCGCTCCGCTTGCGCTGCACGAATTTTGTCCCCCT
>JAGMCY010000106.1 GCA_023128965.1 Candidatus Aenigmatarchaeota archaeon
AAACGCCACACCCCATGGGTGGCGAGCGCAGTGACGATGGTATTCTCAATCCTCTTCCTCGGTTTCGGGAAAATAGAGACTGTCGCTAACATCACGGATTTCCTGATATTCTTCACCTTCATAATAATCAACCTGTCAGCGATCCGCATACGCTACAAAGGTTTTGAATCTCTCCGGGACTTCACGATCCCCCTGAACATAGGCAAGTTCCCGATCATCCCGGTTCTCGGTGTGATGTCCTGTGTTCTCCTCATGGCTTACATGAATTTCGAGATAATAACGTATGCTGCCCTGCTCATAATAGCGGGGTTCGTGATTTCCGAGATTCTGGAAAGAAAGGGGATAGAAGCTAAATTCGAGTAACCTTTACCAACCGAAAGCTTTATTAGTACTAAAATCGAACAATTGTATTATGAAGAAACCGATCGGTTCTAAAAAAGAACGATTGTTCGATAAAATGACCAGTGCACAAAAGATAGGTAATATTTTTTATCTTTATCCAGACAGGGACTTTACACTCTCGGCTATAGCAAAAGAGGCCGGAGTTTCAAAAGGTATAGCAAGTGACATAATAGAAGAATTGGAAAAAGAAGATTTCGTTAAAGTCGAGAAGATTGGTAAGAAACTTTGGCTAATACGGGCAAACACTGAAAACCCCGGTTTCATTAAGTGGAAAATTTACAATAACCTCACTGCCATATATAACAGCGGAATAGTAGAATTTCTCGATCAACATTACAATAATCCCAAGGCAATAGTCCTTTTCGGTAGTTTCAGGTGGGGTCGGGATGGAAAGGATTCGGATATAGACATAGCTGTTGAGGTGACCGAAGACATAGGATATGATGTACACAGTAAATTCACTGCACTTAAAGAATTCGAAAATGCGTTAAGCAGAAAAGTCCAAATTCACGTATTCAACAGAAAAAGCTTGGATCTTAACATGTTTAATAACATAGCCAATGGTATAGTTCTAAGCGGGTTTTTGGAGGTAAAGAAATGAAGAAGGATTTGAAGTACAGAATAGAGCAACTGGTAAGAACTCAAAAGTTGAAAAAGAGAGACGTAGATGTACCTAGAATAAAGTCAATATTAAAATCAGCCATAGACAATGTGAAAGTTGTCAAAAAAATACCAATAACAGATGAAAGTGCAACCCTCGTATTCAGAGAATTTTATGAGAGTATACGTCAAATAGGAGATGCAAAGTGGTGGTCTTTGGGTTACGAACCAAGAGTCAGCCACGAGGTGAGCATGGAAATACTTCAAAATATGCAGATAAGAGAAAGTGTGAAATTACACAAGCTCGATTGGTTTAGAAAAATTAGGAATAATGCCAACTATCGTGGATATAAGGTCAAGAGAGAACAGGCTAAAGAAATTGCCGATTTCTGGAAGTCCTGCTCTAGGGAACTAATTCAGCAAATTCAAAATTCCATAAAGAGAAAATAAGAGCGGAGGGAGGGAGTCGAACCCCCTTATGCCGGTGTCTGCTATTCACTGACCATAAGGTCTCATAACACCGGTGAATGGCAGCGATGATTGCTGCAGCCGGCCACCTAGCCGTTTGGTTTTGGAGGCAAATCAGAAATTCTGATAAGCTACCTCCGCGATTCCTCCGCTATTTCAATTCTTTTAATTGTTGGATTAGATATTTTAAACTTGATTATTTTCTAAATTTGGGTCTATACCGAAATGTTCAGCGAATGTATTGTATAAAATAAAAATTCTATTGTTTATATCTAAAGGTATATCTGTACCTCGTTTTATTGGTGGGTCTATATCAAATCCCACCAATTTATCCTTCATTCCGTACATATCATAACGGTTCACTCTATGAAGAAGGGAAAAAAGATCTTCCCTTTTAATCAATTTGTTGAAATAATCTATATCCAATTCCATACGAATCTCTGTGGTTTTTATCCCCAATGCCCTTCCAATGGATATTTCCGCATAATCAATGGACGTTTTGCTGTTTTTGGGTGACTGGAGTATATTCTTCAAATAACCGAAATCTTCATTAGGCTCGAATTCTGAATCATTATCCATATCCAGCACATCTGATCTGTAAATTGATTTGTAAAGAGCATCCCCGATCTCAAACCCAACAAAATACCTTCCACGTTCATCGTATGTCCCTCCCCCTTTTGCTCTCTTTATAGTTTCGTTAAACATCTCTTTAAGGGCATATACGAAATCGGGCTTGGCGATTTCTTGTTTATTTTGGAATGTTACAGGATAAAGTACTTTATGGGCAGCTAAAATTGAGACATCTATTAAAAATTCCCTTCTTAACATCGATTATAACATTTTAATTAAATTTTAAATTCCTTTCAGTACGCCTTAGCAAAATAAACCATTGTTTTCGTTCGCTTCCCGCAATCCAGACATTTACCTTCTTTCTTCGCTGTTTCCGTCTTTATACACCTGATCGTCGCTCCTGTTTTCTCCTTTACCTTCTCTTCGCATTCTTCGCTCCCGCACCAGTACGCTCTCGCCATCTTCCTGTTTTTGATCAACCTTTCGAGATCCTTGAAATTCTTCGCGTCCCTTATGTTATCGGTCAGGAACTTCTTCGCTTTGCTGTAAAGATTTTCCTGTACGAGTTCTAGGGTTTTTTCCAGCGATTTCACTACAACCTTTTCCTTGACTGGTTTCTTCTCTCCAGTATCCCTTCTAACTAGAACAACCTGTTTCTTTTGGATGTCTCTCGGACCGATTTCCAGACGGACAGGTACGCCTTTCAGTTCCCATTCGTTGAACTTCCACCCAGGAGAATACGCATCCCTGTCATCGAAATGAACACTGAATTTCGAATCTAGTTTTTTCTTCAGTTCCCCTCCCTCCTTCAGAACCCTGGATTTCGTTTTATTGTCGTAAATCGGGACGATGATAATTTGTATGGGCGCGATATTCGGGGGCAGAACCAGACCTTTGTCATCTCCGTGGACCATCGCTAATGCCCCTATCGTTCTGGTTGACATGCCCCAGGACGTTTGCCATACCTCCTTCTCCTCACCGTCACTGTCCCGGAACTTTATGTCAAAAACCTTTGCGAACTGCTGTCCCAGGTTATGAGAAGTCCCCATCTGTAAACCTTTCCCGTCTGGCATCAAAGCCTCGATAGCCATCGTATACAACGCTCCTGCAAACGTTTCACTTTTCGATTTTTTGCCCATCACAACAGGGATGGCAAGCTGGGTCTCAACCAGCTCTTTATACTGATTCGCTCGCAGCATAACCTCCTCCTCACACTCATTTTTTGTTGCGTGAGCTGTATGTCCTTCCTGCCACAAGAATTCGCGAGTTCGAAGGAAAAGCCTGGTTGCCTTAACCTCCCAGCGGACAATGTTGTTCCACTGGTTTATCCTTAAAGGCAGATCTCTCCAGGAACGGATCCACTTTGAATATGCATCGTACATTATGGTTTCGGATGTAGGTCGCAAAGCGTATTTCTCCTCGTTCTCGTCCGTTTTCTCTATCCAGGCGACCTCAGGGACGAACCCCTTGAAGTGTTCCGCTTCCTTCTTTAGGAACCTTTCAGGAATGAATATCGGGAAGTATGCGTTCTCCACGCCTGTTTTTTTTAGTTCCTTATCAAACCATTTCTGGATTTTATCCCAAATCGCAAAACCGTACGGCTTTATGATCATACACCCTCTTATTGGGGCGTAATCCGCCAAACCGGCCTTCTGAACGACCTGGTTGTACCACTC
>JAGMCY010000107.1 GCA_023128965.1 Candidatus Aenigmatarchaeota archaeon
TAATCATGCAGGTCATAGGGATAATAGATGATCTTGATTCCTCCCTGAATTCGCTGTCCGAGCGCCTCCGCGAATGGTACGGGATGCTTTCGCCTGAAAAGGTCCGGGAAGTTAAATCCCATGAGAATCTCCTTGAACTGCTTTCGAAGTCCGTAAAAAAGGAAAGAGGGGAAATCCGTGAATTCTCGAAAAACTTACAAGATTTTTACAAAACAAGGGATTCGTTATCTAGATATCTGGAGAGCTTATGCAAGGAAACGATCCCGAATTTGTCGGAAGTGGCCGGCCCCTTGCTGGCTTCAAGGCTGATCTCGCTGGCGGGCGGGCTGGAGAAAACAGCGAAGCTTCCTAGCTCCACGATTCAAATCCTCGGGGCGGAGAAAGCGTTGTTCAGGCATCTGAAGGGGAAGGGGAAAGCCCCGAAGTACGGGGTTTTGTTCGGTCATCCTTTAATTCAGCAGGCCCCCAAACAGTTTAAGGGGAAAATCGCGAGGCTTATATCAGCGAAGTTGTCGCTAGCTGCGAAGATGGATTTCTATTCCAAAAAGAACGAAGGTAAGCGAATGAGGGAGGGTCTGGAGAAAAGGGTTAACGAGTTGTTTAGGGATGAAAAATGAACCTCAGATCAACTCTTTATTCCAATCGGTTATAGGTTTATTGGGGGTTGAATAGGAGAGACCTGGGTTATTTGAAGATTTTTTGCTACCTATAAAATTGAATTTATTTATCATAGAATCATCCTTCTTGTGTTCTGAATGAAAATTCATGCTTATAATCTTCTCTACGTACTCTCTCTCTTTGTTTGACCCCACTACTCTTAACTTGGAAATGTCATGTTCTTTGTTAAACCTATAATCATCATTCTTTTTCATTCTTCCTACGTAAATATCTACCAGGTTCTCACCGGTAGGCATCTCTACTATCAGGTATTTTTTACTCCTTATTGTGAAAAATCTGTCCTTTCCTCCCGCTTTATGACGAAACATCGAAATAGTCATGCCCACTAATTAGGTGATAAATTTTAAATAGGTTTATCTCTTTTTCATCACAACAAACAAATGATCTTTCTCGTGGGGGTCGAGCTTCACTTTCTCCAGTATCTTGAAGTGCTTTTTAAGCTTTTCGAGCTCCTGTTTGTAGATTTCTTCCGGACGTTTCACCACATCTATTGACCTTGCCTTTATCGCTATAATGGCAAAGCCGTTCGGCTTTAGAAATTGATCCGCGTTGCGGATTATTATCGGGGTCTGATCGTCCGAGGCGACATCTTCGTACACAACATCGACCTTCTCGATCCACCCGTATTCCTCGGGCTTCCTTGCATCCCCGATAATCGGAACGATGTTTCCCCTTTTCTCAGCTATTGGATTCAGATCGCGCACACATCTTTCGGAAATTTCAATCCCGTATATCACCCCCTCCTTCCCGATTATATCCGAGAGGAAAGTCGCGGTCTGCCCGCTCGCTATCCCCAGGTAGAGGATTTTCGCTTTCTCCATGATGGGAAGGAATTTCAGACCGTTCGCTATCGCAGCGGCGGGCTTCGAGCGGTTGGGATTCCACTCGCGGAATTCCTTCTTTTTGAAAACTATCAGGTTTTTAGAATAGGTTTTGTCTCCTGGAATGAGATTTCGAGTGAAAATGTGTTTTCCTTTCCTCCATACACCTAGAAACGCCTGTTTCATAACTATCCCTTCTGTTTCACGGAAAGCGTTCTAAGGCGGTTGATCGCGGAGGCGAGTTCCAGCTCCCTGAATACAGCGTAATCGCCTACAGGCCAGTAGTTTAGCGTGTCAAGACCGTTTTCTTTCACGTCTTTCAAAATCTTATCCACGATCTCCTTAAGCGTTAGCTTTCCGTCCATGTGCTTCATCGCGAAATAAATCGCGTCACCAATAGCGTGGGTCTGGCTCGTATCGACCAATTGTTCAATTCCGCTCAGGTCTATGTGGTGAAGGCCGAACATTATGGTTTTCAGGCCCTTAGGGGAGACCTTTACCGGTTTCCTCCCCTTTCTGGGATCGAAACTCCCTGCAATCGGGATCCTCTCCGTGATCTTACCGAATTTCATTCCACCTTCCGGTTTGCGTTCAGCTTTGTATTTCTTCACGATTTCCCCCGCTTCCTTTGTGAGGTTATGGGGTTTGTACTTGATCATGCATATCACGTGGTCAGCGACGTCGAAGTAATCTCCTGAGCCTCCGATTACCAGGATTGTGGAAACCCCGAGGTCTTTGTGGAGTTGTTGAGCCTTGTCTATGAAGGGCGTGATTGGTTCTTTGTCTTTGGAAACCAGCTCCTGCATTCTGTGATCCCTTATCATGAAATTCGTGGCTGAGGTGTCCTCATCTATGAGCAATAATTTCGCTCCCACTTCTAAGGCTTCTATTATGTTGGCTGCCTGGGATGTTGAACCGCTGGCGTTATCGGTTGAGAAATCCTTCGTTTCCTGACTGAACGGGAGGTTTGTTATGAAAGGAGAAATGTCCGCTTTCTCTATCCTCCTCCCGTCCTCTGCCCGTATTTTCACAGCGTAAGGGTTTGTAACGACGAATTCCCTCCCGTCCCCGGGGATGTGGTTGTACACGCCCAGTTCGAGCGCTTTCAGGAACGTGGATTTTCCATGGTATCCCCCGCCCACTATTAAGGTTATGCCCTTGGGAATGCCCATCCCTGTTATTTCCCCTTTGTTGGGCAGTTTCACTTTTACCTGAAGGGATTTCGGGCTTTCGAAAGGCACGACCTTGCCTTCTGTGAGCGGGCGTTGATCGATACCGCTCGCCCTCGGCAGGATTGACTTATCCGCCACGAAGGCAACGAGGTTCATTTTTTCAAGCTGGTTCCTAAGGAAATCAGCGTCCTCCGCTGTCTCTGTATGTTTGTAAAGTTCTTTGCTGTCAAGGCTTTTGAAAAATAAAGAGGATTCGACTATTTTTGGCAACTCATCGAAGAACATAGCTTCTGCGTGTCTGCCTGCGATCCTCCTGCCGAAAGCTGGGAGTCCCATTATGAACCTGGCCTCCACGTGGAATTCCTCTATAAAAGCGGAGGTGCGCTCTAGTATCTCCTGCCCGGGCCGGTCTATGGAGATTATCCCGCTCTTCCCTGTTCCCCTGTTTCCATTGCAGAACTTCCTTGCTGATTCGGAAAACCTCCGGGTGAGGAAGTCCCGCAAAGCAATCTCACGGCTCTTGCTCTTGAAAGTGTCATTCGGGAAGCCCGCGACTTGCTGGGGGACGCGGACACGAGCCCTGCTCGGGGTTGCGAAAGGGTCTCCCTGTACATGGTCGACGAATAGCGTGAAGTTTTCGAAAGCGTATATGCCTTCAGTGTCCTTGTACGCTTTATACCCCCTACCGTCTATCCTTCTCAATATGTTTCTGAGATCCTCTGCCTTTCTTATTCTTTCATCCCGCATGTTTTCGCCTTCAGGTGTCTAAATATGGAATTTGGAGGTTATTAAGTTTTAAATAAGGTTATGCTTCTCGAATCTTTATATGTTAATGAATATAGTAATTAATTAACCAATTAATTATATAATTAATTAACCAAGTGGTTCTATGGCTGATCAAAAAAAGAGCTATACTGCGAAGGAAATTAAGGTGATGGAAGGCTTAGCGGCAGTTCGAAAGCGGCCGGGGATGTACGTGGGTTCCACAGGCCTGCGTGGTCTGCATCACCTTGTTCACGAAGTGGTGGACAACGGGATAGATGAAGCTATGACCGGGTTCTGCAATAACATAAACATTGTAATAAACAAGGACAACAGCGTGACCGTGATTGATGACGGGAGGGGAATCCCTGTGGACAGGCATCCAAGGTTCCCGAGCAAGTCTGCGTTAGAGATCGTGATGACCAAACTGCATGCTGGTGGGAAGTTCGACCAGAAAACCTATCAGATATCAGGGGGATTGCACGGGGTAGGGGTCTCGGTCGTGAACGCGCTATCGGAAAAACTCTTGGTTGATGTTAAGAGGAACGGGAAGGTCTATTCGCAGGAATACAGGAAGGGAAAGCCTTTCACGAAACTTAAGAGAAAGGACGGGAGGTTCCCTTACGAGACCGGGACTAAAATAAGGTTCTGGCCTGACAGAGAGATTTTCGAAGAGAGAGAATTCCATTATGATATTCTCGTTTCGCGAATGAGAGAACTCGCTTTCCTGAACGCGGGCATATTCATTTCAATAAAGGATGAACGGACGGATGAGAAGGACGAGTTCAAATTTGACGGTGGGATCGTATCCTTTGTTAACTTCCTTAACGAGAACAAGGACTGTATTCTGGAAAAGCCTGTGTATTTTAATAGGAAGAAAGGGTCAAGCGAAATAGAGATCGCGATCCAGTACAACACGGGATACTCGGAAAACGTCATTTCGTTCGTTAACAACATAAACACGGAGGAGGGAGGAACCCATTTAATCGGGTTCAAGAACTCGCTGACAAGGGTTTTGAACAAGTACGCGCAGGATAACAAATTATTCAAGAACCACGAAAAGCTTTCGGGCTCGGATGTGAAGGAAGGGATAACAGCGCTAATAAACATAAAGATGATTAACCCCCAGTTCGAGGGGCAGACCAAAACGAGGTTAGGGAATCCTGAAATGAAGAATCTGGTGGATTCAGCGGTTTCGGACGGTTTGAGGACTTTCCTTGAGGAGAATCCAAACAAGGCGAGGCTCATAATCGACAAGGCTATGAACGCCTCGAAGGCTAGGGAGGCGGCTATGAAAGCGAGAGAACTCATAAGGAGGAAGGGGATTTTCGAAGGTTCTTCCCTGCCTGGGAAGCTCGCGGACTGCTCGGAAAGGGATCCTGCAAAGAGTGAATTGTACATTGTGGAAGGAGATTCAGCCGGAGGTAGTGCGAAACAGGGAAGGAATCGTAACTATCAGGCTATTCTGCCTCTCAGGGGCAAAATCCTGAATGTGGAGAAGGCAAGGCTGGTTAATGTCCTGAAAAACAATGAGATACAGATAATGGTCACTGCTATAGGGGCAGGGGCAGGCGAATTCTTCGATGAATCGAAACTCCGCTATCATAAGATCATTATAATGACCGATGCTGATGTGGACGGGGCGCATATACGGACGTTATTGCTCACGTTTTTCTACCGCTACATGAAACAGTTGGTCGAAGGAGGTTACGTTTACATCGCGCAGCCCCCTC
>JAGMCY010000108.1 GCA_023128965.1 Candidatus Aenigmatarchaeota archaeon
TAAACAATTACTACGATGTGAGGATGGGGAGCGGGCATTATCTGACAGCTATAGATTCGGAAATCGATGAAGACAAGATAGGTTATGGTGCTTGCGGGAGTACAGACCAAACTCTGAGATACATACTGAGACAATCCAGTTATAACTTGAAAATCAAAGACACTGCAGGAAATGCTCTCGAGAATTTAACAGCCGCTGCAAGGGATTTGGAGGGAAGGCTTGTCTTTAACATATCCACTTATGCCAACGGGACTGTAGCAGAGCAAATCCTGGACTTCAGAAAGATACAGGTCGATTCGGAAACAGCCCAGCCAAAAGCTGAATACACGGCACATGAATTCTATTACAGAAAATACGGTTACAAATATTTCGAATCCATAGCGTCGATGGAAGACCCGATCACGCTAGATACTGTTTTGTTCGACAGTCCCTGTACAGCTTTAAACGAAACCCCGGCAGCCAACCAAACCGGGATAACCTATAACCCACCACCTCAACATGAATTCGGTGAATGGGACGAGGCACAGGTTGTGGGTACAGATGATGAGATTGTTCTTAGCAACACTCCTGTAACGCAATCGGAGCATTTCCAAATATTGAATATCACCGGTATAAACATGGTAAGGCTTGTTCCGATACAAGTGGTTTCAAAGAATGACTACAGTGTGAATTATGAGAACGGGACTGTCAATTTTGTTGACGGCTATGAAACCGTAAACGTCACCCCTGTTTATTTTTACGAAGGAAACATAACACTTAACGAAACGAAGAACACGAGCCGGATATACGATTACATGCAGGCAATCCAGGTAAACTACTCCAAAGGCGAAGAATATCTAACTGATGTTTTCATGGTAAGCGACGACTGCGGGACATATATATCTTATATTGATATTGTCCTAAACGGATCGGCAATAAACGAGACGAACGAGAAGAAAATAAATATTGAAGATGGTTATGGTTTCTCTGCAACATCGAATAACGGGACAACCGTAAACATTATATCCGATACGTGGAACTTTACATGGTATGCTGACAACGGGACGTTCTTCAGGAAATACACGCTTGACGTGACAGTCAAGTACGGCGTGAATCCTGTAGAAAACGCAACGGTCAAGCTAACCGATACGAACGGTGACACGGTCTTCGAGATCAATACATCATCCGATGGAACAATACCCACACAAGAAGTAACCTATGCTCAGTACAACGAAACGGGCAACGAAACCTTCTCCCCGTTCACGTTGACTGTTACAAAAAGTCCGTACAATACGTACAGCGCTCCCCTGGATATTGACAGAAAAACATTCGTGCCTGTTCCGCTGTCATTGCCGTGCAACCCTGATCTGGGATATGAATACGAGGTTTTGAGCGGGGATGATGAAAACACGAACAGGAGCGCTGATGCCGAGAACCTCACGCTCTCCGTCCTCGTTAACGAATTGCTTGCGTACTTAACGAGGACGGAGAGCGTGAGGT
>JAGMCY010000109.1 GCA_023128965.1 Candidatus Aenigmatarchaeota archaeon
AAGGAAGAAGAGCAGCCCGCAGAGGAAGAAAAGGTAGAGGAAGAGCAGGCAACAGAGGAAAGCACGGAAGAAGAAACAAAGGACAGATTTGGAAGGACAGTGTACAAGGTAAAATGTTCCGACTGTGGAAAGGTCGCGGAAGTTCCCTTCAAGCCTTCTGGAGACAGACCTGTTTATTGCAGGGACTGTTATCAAAAGCACAGAGAAAGAAGACGCTATTAATTTATTTGATATTGCGGTTTTTGATTCTTTGTTCTGATTTGCTTAGTCTTAGACTCAGGAATTTGATAGAAATAAATTTATTAAAACTTCTATTAATATCATTATTCAAAAAGATCGCAGAAAACGAACGCCGATGTGGCTCAGGGGTTAGAGCGCTGCGCTCATAACTTTCGAAGGTATGAGCTTGGAGATCCTAATAAAAAACTTTGGATCAATGATATAATTTGGACACGTCTGCGAAAATTTCGGGAGACGCAGATAATATCTGCGTCATTGCTGGGACACGCAGAGGTCGCGGGTTCAAACACAGCTTCTCCTGCTCCCAACAGAAGCTGTGGAGCAAGAGGGAGTTAACACTTCCGGCTGTTTGAAGTTCCCGCCATCGGCATTGGTGATTTAATGGCCAGAAAGAAGAGGGTGAAAGGAGAGAGAAAATTCGAGTCCATAAAGGACAGGTTGGAACCGATAAAAAAGGAAAAGATGACCAAGGTTGTCGCTCTAGACGAAAAGAAAAGGGTGGAGTTTATAAAGGAGAGCGAAAAACGTTTTCCCTTACTATACGCTCTTTTGATATTTTTCGTGGTGGCGGTTATAGGAGGAGTCTTGATATTCATGACCCCTTCAAGTCCAGTCAATATCGGACCCGTGAAGGAAGGGGATATAGTCCAGATCGGATATACAGGAAAGCTCCAGGACGGGACGGTATTCAATTCGGGTAATCACACGTTCGTAGTGGGAACAGGGGAAGTTATCAGCGGGATAGACCGGGCGGTTACAGGCATGATAATAGGGGAGGGCAAAACCGTCACCATCCCGCCAGAAGAGGCATACGGAGATTACGACCAAGAAAATGTTCGGGTACTTCCGCTTGTCCAAGAACTAAACAGGACGGCAAACATAACAGAGGAAATGTTCAAGCTCACTTTTGACGAGGGGCCCATTGTTGACAGACTTTACAGTATCAGGGGCATGGACTGGTTGATAAGGGTTATTGACATACAAAACCAAACCGTTGTTTACAGGCAGGAAGCAGAGGAGGGGGAGGTTTTCGATCTCGTAGACCTTGTTGGGAATATATACGGGACGTATTCTGTCTCAGTCGAAAATGAAAAGATTGTGAGAGCCCTGAATCCAACCAAGGGAAGCACCGTAATGACAGCAGAAGGTCTGGGAAGGATAACAGAAGTCAACGAAACGCACATGGTGATGGATTTCAACGATGAACTTGCCGGGAAGACCCTGACTTTCGAAATAAAATTGATAAATTTCTTATCCTACTGAGGTCATGCAGGCTCTGGGTGGACAATGACGGAGGAAATGGAATCTATTTTCTTTTTGAGTTCATCCTCGACCGTGGTTGCTATTTCATGCGCATCTGAAAGTTTCATTTTCTTGTCTATGTTCACGTGCATGGTGACGAAAGCGTGCGGTCCCACGTAGTGGACCTTTATGCTGTGAACATCCTTAACGCCCTTTATCCCGGAGGTTATGCCCTTTATTTTTGAGAGCATTTCTTCGGAAGGGACCTCGCCCATAAGCGAACGAATGTTCCTTCTGCCCAGATCAAAACCAATCTTGATTATCCACAGAGAAACCACTATTCCAGCGAGCGGGTCAAGCACGCTGAACCCTACCCGAGCGCCTACAACCCCCACAAGAACCGCTATGGAAGTGTAGAAATCCGACTTGTGGTGGTAGGCATCTGCAATGAGGGCAGGGGACCTCGTCTCCTTGCCTATCTTCATCACGAAAAAGGTCATCCAGTATTTGGCTACGATTGAAAAAACGACCACTACTATCGCTATTGTTCCGGGTGTGTATACCTTCCCCGCCAGTATTTCCATTACGGACCCCCTTATGAACTCGAAGCCGATAATCCCCAGGGTTATCGCCACGATCAGTCCTGCTATTGGTTCGGCATCCCCGTGCCCGTACGGGTGGTCTTTGTCGGGGGGTTTCTTCCCGACCCTGAGCCCTATCCAGACGACCACGCTGGTGAGCATATCGGAAAGGCTGTGTACCGAGTCAGCGATAACGGCGAGGGAATTCCCGAGAATACCTGCAGCTAGTTTCAGAATGCTCAGAAAAAGGTTTCCAAAGATCCCGATAATCACGCCCACTTTTGCCTTCCTGTATCTCTCAGATAGATTCATTGATTAATATTTCCCTAGAATAGAATAAATTATTTCTTGAACTGCCCGATCTTGTCAATCATGTCCACATGGGTGAGAAACAGCGATCGGCAGCAGTATCTTTCAATCCCCAGCGAGTCCAGAACCTTCTTCGGGTCCGCTCTTCTTTCCACTTGCTTTCTATACTTCTCCCATAGATGGCCAACGGGTTTCCCGCAGGTCATGCAACGGATGGGTATGATCATACGTTCACCAGACCTTTTTTCGTATGACGCATACTGTGTATGCGTCGCTCGTTATGTTAATTGAAACAAAAGGTTTTATAAACTTAAACCGGGTTTTTCCTTAAAAGTTTCATTACCTTTTCCTTTGTCTTCTCAGAGATCTTAATCATCTCTTTGAGCCCTTCCATCTCCCTGTCTATGCTCAGCAGTCCCATTTTCGCACCTTTAAGTATGAAAAATTAGTATTGCTTACTTAAAAAGTTTTTTATTTCGAAAGCTCGGAGCGAGCCTTAACGGTTCCGGGAGCATGCCGCATCTCATAAATTTATAATATAAACCTGCATAATATTAAAAATCCAAAGGGGCTATGGTGTAGCTTGGTAGCATTCAGGCATGGGGTGCCTGCGACCGGGGTTCAAATCCTCGTGGCCCCATTGAATCACGCTTAAAAAACTTTTGTTTCAAGTAACCATATGGTAACAACAGAATACAAGGTTCAGCAACTGATAGGGTCTAATCCTCACAATCGTATGCATTGGGGAAATCTTTATTCTGGATTTTCTGCATTAGAAGCGAAAGATATAGCTGGAAAGAAAGTAACAGAATATGAAACGAAAAGAATAAAGCAAGGAATTCCAAGGAAAGCAATTAGAGTTTTAGAAATTTTTACTGAAAATGGAAGGTTTTTAGGGGAAATAGAATATCACGTGAACCCACCAGCACATTCAGGGAACAAAATTCCAAAAAGAAGAGGTCCTGAGATTTGTGTCAGAGAAGTGAGAGGTGTTGAAATAAACGATTCTGAACTTTTGAAATACCCCACGTTATAAAATCTTCATTTACTTTCTCTCCACTTCTTCACGATCTCGGGGTTTTCAATGGCTTCTTTAAATTTCAGAAGGCCTTCCCTTATGTCTTTCACGTTGATCCCGGAATAGGCGATCCTTATGTATTCCCTGTCTTCACCGTCGATCTTGGTTCCGAAGTGGTTTCTCGTGCAGAACGAAACGCCTGTGGTTTCTATTATGAACTTTCTGAACTCCTCGACATCATCGAACCCGAGGTTTTTCATCGCGTCGGTGACGTCGGGGAATAAATAAAAGGTAGAATTTGGTTTTATGACCTTAATGCCTCTTATGCTTTCGAGTATCTCGCAGGCCGCGTCTCTTCTCTCGCGGAGGGTTTCTAGTATTTCCTTTGATTCTTTGTGACAGTACTTTAGCGCTTCCACGGCGCCCCACTGTATGAAATGATTTGAGCAGGACTCATCGTTCACGTTGAGCCTGTTTATTTCCTTTATCATCCATTCAGGCCCTATAGCCGCTCCCAACCTCCAGCCTGTCATGGCGAATTTCTTGGAGAACGTGTAGAGGATAAGCGTTCGTTCGAACATTTGGGGAAAAGATGCTATACTTTTTTGTTTGCCGGAATAGCATATGTCGAAGTAGGCTTCATCGTTCAGGACAACTAGGTTGTGTTTAACGCAGAGTTCCGCTATATTTTTCATCTCTTCTTCACCGGCCCCAGCCCCTATAGGATTGTGGTAATTATTGAAAACCAAAAGCTTTGTTTTTGGGGTTATGGATTTTTCGATGGATTCCACATCAATCTCAAACCCGTTTTCACCGACCTTAAAACCGTAAGGCTTCGCGACCCCGCCGTGGAATTCTATCTGTGATTCGTATATAGGATAACCTGGGTTCGGATAAAGAACCTCATCTCCAGGATTCATGAAAGCTAGTATGAACTTCGCTATTACAGGTTTCCCTCCAGGCTGGATGGAAACGTTCTCCTTCGTGAGCTTCAAATCCCTCAATTTTCCTTCTTCTTTTGCTACGGCTTCCCTGAGCTCGGGTATTCCCGCGCTTGGGCAGTATCCCGTCTTCCCATCATCCATTGCCTTCTTCGTGGCCTCAATTATTCTTTTCGGGGTCTTTATGTTCATGTCCCCAAGATGAAACGGGTATATCTTCTTTCCCTTACATTCGAGTTCGCGGGCCTCGGCAGAAACGGCAAAGGCGGTTTCCGTTCCAAGATTTTTCATCCTTTCTGCTGTTCTCAAGAAATCACCTTTTCTTTCGCCTCATCACGTCTTCCACTGCCTTTATTATGTCAGTGCTTTTGAGGTTGAATTCCACCATGAGTTCTTCAGGTTCTCCGGATTCCCCGAAACGGTCGAGAATTCCTACGCGCTTGATCGGGACGGGGTAGTTTTCCACGACAACCTCCGCTACCGCAGAACCGAAGCCACCTGCTACCTGGTGTTCTTCAGCGGTCACTATCCCTCCTGTCTCCTCTGCGGCCTTTATTATCGCCTTTTCATCAATCGGTTTAACCGTGTGCATGTTCACAACCCTCACGTCTATTCCCCTTTTCTCGAGCTCCTTCGCAGCCATCAGGGCTTCGTAGACCATTGGGCCGCAGGCGAATACCGAAACGTCTTTCCCAAATCTGTAAACTTCAGCTTTCCCCATCCTGAACGGGGTTTTTTCCGTGGTGATTGCAGGGACTTTCTCCCTCCCGAACCTGAGCATGACAGGTCCGTATATTTTCGAAGATTCCGTGGTTGCTTTCTTTGTTTCGAGATAGTCCGTGGGGATGATGACTTTCATGTTCGGCAAAATTCTTGAAAGCGCGATTTCCTCGAGCGACTGGTGCGTCGCTCCGTCCGGTCCGACCGAAATCCCTCCGTGAGCCCCGCCAATCTTGACGTTGAAGTCACCGTAGGCAACGGTCGTTCTCATCTGATCCCAGGCTCGACCAGTGCAGAAAACGCCGTACGTGCTTACGTAAGGTATCTTCCCCACGGCGGCGAGCCCCGCCGCTATTCCCATCATGTCCTGCTCCGCTATCCCAACCTCAACGAACCTTTCCGGGTATTTATCAGCGAACCATGAAGCGCGGGTGGAATCGGACAGGTCTGCGCACAGGACAACCACATTTTCATTCTTTTCCCCCAACTCGACCAAACTATCCCCGTAACCGTTCCTGGTTGGGATCCTTTCAACCTTGCCGTAAAGATTCTTCACCAAATGCATTTCCGGGTTGAGTCCTGATTTCATTCCAACGCCTCCAGATCTTTCAAAGCGATCTCCGCTTCCTCTTTCGTGGGCGCTTTCCCGTGCCATTCGGCCTTGTGCTCCATGAAGGAAACGCCTTTTCCTTTCACGGTATTAGCAAGGATAACCGTTGGTTTGCCCTTGAATTTCCCGGCTTCCTCAAAGGCCTTTATCAGTTCCCCGAGACTGTGGCCGTCAACTTCTATCACGTTCCACCCGAACGCCCTCCATTTGTCCGCGAGGGGTTCGAGGTTCATCACGTCCCTCGTGAAGCCGTCTATCTGCAGGCCGTTAACATCAACTACCCCGCAGAGGTTATCGAGTTTGTAATGCGCCCCTGTCATCGCGGCCTCCCATATCTGACCCTCATCACATTCGCCATCCCCCATTAGACAATAAACCTTTTGATCTTTTTTGTCCATTCTGAAACCTATGGACATTCCGATAGCTATTGACAAACCCTGTCCAAGGGAACCGCAAGAGGTTTCGAGATAGGGGAGTTTTTTCCTGTCAAGATGCCCCTGAAGCCTTGAGCCGAGCTTTCTCAGTGTGAGCAGTTCATCCGGATGGAAGTAACCCCTCCTGGCGAGGGTTGAATACAAAGCGGGGCAAACGTGCCCTTTGGAAAGAACGAACCTGTCCCTTTTCTCCCATTTGTGGTCTTTCGGGTTGTGGTCCATCACGTGGAAATATAGGGAAACCATGATTTCAACGGAGGAGAGCGAGCCTCCCGGGTGTCCGCTTCCCGCCTCGGCTGTCATCCTTATTATGTCCTTCCTTACTTCCTTCGCGATCTTTTTCATTTCATCTATTCCGTGTTTCATCCTATCACGTTTTTTGCAGAGATATATTTTCTGTTTTGGAGATTTAAATTTATGCTTTTATTCTACCCGTGTCAAATAATAGCATGAAACCGAACCTCGCCAGAAGACGGAAGAAACTGAGAAACCTGATGGATGAGAAGGGGTTAGACGCGGTTTTGACCTCGAACCACGATGACATTTTCTACTACACCGGTTACTCCGGGTTCAGGGAAGATCGCATATTCATGGTTTTACCTGCCGGCGGGGAGCCGAAACTTATCGTGACCCCCCTGGAGAACGAAGCCGAAATAAAATACTCGAACGTCATCTTTATGAACGAGGTAAAGGATTTTCTGGATCAGGTAAGACCCTTCGAAACCCTCGGCTACGATGAGAAATACCTAAGCGTCCTTCTTTTCAAGAAGATCGATAAACTGAACGTAAAGCTCAAGCCCGTGGGGAAGATGCTCGGGATTCCGAGGATGGTGAAGGAAGCGAATGAAATCGATCAGATCAAAGGGGCGATAAGTATAACGAAAAAAGTTTTCGGAAAAACCGGGAGCGGGATGATCGGAAAGAGCGAAAAGGAGATATCAAACGAGATAGACATAGAGTTCAGGAAACAGGGCGTAACGAACGCGTTCGAGAATATCGTCTCTTCCGGTCCGCAGGGTGTTTTCGTACATCACAAGCCGAATGAAAGGGTGATCAAAAAGAAGGACAGCGTGCTGATCGATATAGGCTGCAGGTTCAACATGTACTGTTCCGATATCGCGAGGGTCTTTTTCAAAAAACTGGACAACAAAAAACGGAAGATATACGAGGATGTGAAAATTATACACAATGAGATAATTGATAACATCAGGGCAGGAACGAAATACAAGGACATTGAAAGCCTGCAGGAAAAGCTCTTCGAAAGTAAGGGTTACAGGGTCTTCCACAACTTCGGTCACGGCGTGGGTTTGTCAGTACAGGATCCCGTGAGCAACGTACTCAGCAAGAACGAGGTCCTGACCGTGGAACCCGGAATTTACATAAAGAATTTAGGTGGGTTTAGGATAGAGGATATGGTTTTGGTTAAAAAGGGGAAAGCCGAAGTTCTTTCGAAGTCTATACCTGTTTTTTAATTTATGCAGTAGGTTCAACGGTCTCGTGTGGTTCTACCGTTGTCTCTTCCTCTGAAACCGGAAGTGATATGTGCTTGATTATTATTATGTCGCCCATGGATTCGACCATGGGAAATGGTATGATTACGCCTTTCTTGCTCCCGAGCATTTTTGAAATATACGACTCCTTTGCAGCTCTTACCACAAGCGAACGGATCTTGAATCTCTTGAGATCGCACTCCACATCCTCTACTTTCCCACAGAACATTCCTTTGTTTGTGAAAACATCCTTTCCGTACGTATCGGAAACGCTTGAAACCTTTATCGCCATACACCCACCTCGTTATTTAATTTAACGAAAACCTTTTAATTTGATATAAATTTATAATCTATATTTATAAAGTTTAGTGTAGCATGCTGGGTATGAGCTGGGTTGGCCGAGTGGTTAAGGCGCAGTGGCTTTTTGAGAAATCAATGGCCGCGCAAGGTTGCTAACCCTGTATCCGAAAGGATGCGCAGGTTCGAAAGCGAAAGAAGCAGGTTTCACCTGCTTCGCTCGAAACTCCTGCACCCAGCGCTTTTCTTATTATATCGTCTCGCATTGTTCTTTGGCCAAAGGAATATACACGCATTCGTTGTCACACGCCTCTATACATTCCTGGAAAGTATAACAAGAAGGGTTAATCTCATTGCCCGTTAAGCATCTATAAGCAGGACAACTATCAGAAGCAAAACTGTAACAGAATCCCTCACAATTATAACAATTAGACCTGTCTGAATCACAATCAGGGTCTCTCCTGACTTCCTCTCCCTCGACGAACCACACCATCTCTATCCCTTCACATCCTACTAAGCACGCCCCGTCCTTGCAGCCGTTTGGGCATTTGTGTGTCTGATCAAACCACAGGGGCATGCCATGATAATCTTTTGCTGGGTCGCAAAAACCTTCATTGACGTAACACTTTGGTCCTGTACAATTTTCAGGTGCTTTACAACCTTCCTCTGTGCAGTTCACACAGTTATCATAATCAGTGAAATTACCATACGTTAATTTCCCTTTCACGTAATAGTCCTTCCCGCCGTCGGAATCTGTGCATAACGGGTCGCAGTCTTCCGGGCAAATACACCAGTCCTCATTTTCATCACAGATGCCGTTCCCGCACGGTCCGCAGACGTGGCCGCAGGTTGCTGCAATGCATTGACCGGTTGAAGGATCATAACCTCCATAGGGTACCTCTTTCAGGCCCGCGCAACATGGTATATCTTCAGTTGTACACGGATAACTCTCGTCCCTGCATTCCTCCTCCGGATAAGGAACATTGACTATTATATTCATGCCTACTTTTAGCTGTGCAGCGGTTTGAGTTTCCTGTGCTTCCACCGGGTCGGCGGCGTAAAGAACAGTCAAATGTTCGCCGGGCTCTAATTCTTCAGGGAGATCCAAGGTATAGGTGAACTCCTCTGATTCCAGAGGATTCAAGTAAACGTTTTCCACGCTCAGCGTGCCGAACTCCTCCAAATCCCCGTCATCAAACAGGCTAACAGTTGTTTTATCGTTCATTTCATTTTTCACAGTTCCGCAAAATTCGATTTTCTTTTTCGGTTCAAAACTGATTTCGTATTTTGCAGGAGTTATACCCAGACCTCCTTCTTCTGTCCTGGTGACCATTATTTCTTTGCATGCTACTTTGCATTCGCCTCCCTCGCACCCGTGTTCACAGTAGTATTTCTTCTCTTCCCTGTTTCCGCACGAATCGAACCA
>JAGMCY010000011.1 GCA_023128965.1 Candidatus Aenigmatarchaeota archaeon
CCAAGCTTCCTCTATGCTAGGTATGGAGACGATAAATTCCCTTAGCTCGAACTCGGCTTCCTTCGTGGTGATTGTCCCGTTCGTGTCGTTTACCCTGAATTCGGCAAAATACCTGCCGGATTTCAGACCTGAAAGGGAGACGTTCACCTCGCAGACGTTGGCCGTGCAGCCCGTTGTGTAGTTCGCCTTCTTAGGCATCCCGGCCTTTTCATAAAATATCCGGAAAAGTTTCGTGCCGTTAACGCTGAGGTTGTGCGGGATGCTCTCGTTGAACTCCGTCCCCGTGAATGTGACCGAAAGGTTCTCGCTTGAGGAGAAAACGGGCGGCCAGTCCTCCATGCCCCTGTAATTTACGTTAACCTTGTAAGAGGCGAGTTCGAACCAGAACGTACCTATGTCCGTCCCTTTACCCAAGACAGTTACTTCAACATTCGCCTGATGACGTCCCTCGTTTTGCAATCCTGTTATGTTCACTACCATCATCTCAGTTTCCATTTTCTCTTCTCCTCCCATCTTAACTGTGACGTTCTTTACGCCGCGTTCTTCGTCGTATGGAACTTCAGGAGGCGGCCAGGAAACCATCCAGTTAACGCTTCTGACGCTTATAGTGTCCGGGATGTGTATGATTTCTGGGTTCTGCGGGTCTCTCGGCATCACGCCGAACAGGACTTCGCCACCCTTTGGGTATGTGGGCTGTTCCCATTTGGCCGTTAGGTTGCCGCCATCGTTAGATATGGGTATCGTTTCCACCCAGAAATTGCGGACTTCAAACCCGCCCCAGCCGAAATAGGTGGTGTCGTTTTTTGTAGTATCGTTAAGAATGATGTCAACCCCGTACCAGCCTGTGGGAATCCCCGCACCCGTCGGGACGATCTTGATGGTCGCAGTCGAGTTTATGACCATCCCTTTCACGACGCTGTAATCGGATTCGCCTATTTCCTTCATTAGCTGGTCGTTCCACAGGCCCCGAATGTCCGCCACAAGACCTTCGCATCCCGTGCACGTAAGACCGGATTCCATCCCCATGTCGAGCATGCTGCCCTTGTCGATATCCACGACCTTCACATTCAACGTGATGTTCTCCCCGGTTCCCGAGTAGCAGGGTCCCTGTTGTTTGCACTCGGGGTTCCCCCATATCATGTATTTCTTGAGCATGAAAAACGCCTGTCCTATCCCCTCTTCGTATGGCGGGCCGGTGAGATTTGCCCTGAACCTGAACTTCATGGTGAAGAATCCCTCTTCATTGGGGGCAAGGAAAGACAAGACCCCGTCGTTAGATACGTTTTCGCTGCTTATGTTCGTCTTGATGTCAAGCTCCCTGAATTCCGGGAATTCCTTTCTCATCTCGATTATTTTCGCATCCATTATCCTGCTTGCGTTCAGCTCCTCCCGGGTGGAGAGGTCCATGACCTTCAGTTTTATTCGGACGGTTGTGTTGGGGCCGAAGAACCCGAAATCCTCTCCCTTGAAGTCAACCGTCGCTCCCCTCGCTAAGACTTTTTGTACGCCGAAATTCACTCCTGTTGTTTTTATCCCGAGGGGATGGTCAACCTTTATCTTCGCGTGGTAGAATCCTGTCTTGTTGAGGCCGCTCGTTATGATAAGCATGCACTGCCTCAACATCTGTGGTGGGGGTCCCTCATCTCCTACACCAATCCCAAAATAATCTATGACGTTGCTCAGGTTTTTCGCCGTATAAGTAACGTCAGAAAGATGCGATACCCCCCTTTCGTCTTTCAGTTCCACAAGCGTGACCAACAAAAGGCATTCATCATCCGGTGTGGACGCGTTGTCTATGTCGATTACGCCTTCTTCCATTCCGGGAGGACCTCCCATCATTCCGCCCATTCCGCCTGCGGAAACGTTCAGAAGCATAGTCATTATCGTTATGTTCTTTTGCGGGGCGAACGCGTTCACATCTGCCCCAGGCCCCTCGGCCTGGTCCAGGAACTCGTGGTTCATTGCCATGGCCTCTATCTTTACCGCCTCCACGGAGAATCCTGTATAGAAGTACTGTGTGTTCCCCCCGTAAGTTCCCGTTATCTTAACGCCGTAATCCCCTGTAAGCGAGCCCGTTTCAAAATCTAAATAATATACTCCAGTTGTCTCCTTTGTGAGGGATTTCGTTGTCATGCTCCCGT
>JAGMCY010000110.1 GCA_023128965.1 Candidatus Aenigmatarchaeota archaeon
CTCATTCACGTGGAGCCAGAAACAGTGCGGGCACTCCAAAAAAAGGGAAATGGTGGACGGAGAAAGTCTTAGGGGTTTCATGACCTAGAATTCGGGCGAGGGTTTAAAAAACACGACCGAAAGAATTCATAATTCTTTATAAATCCTTAACTCAGTTAAAATTCAGGTGGGTATATGAAAAGGGTTCTCATTCCTCTGGCTGAGGGTTTCGAGGAGATAGAGGCGCTGGCGACGGCGGATGTTCTGAGGAGAGCTGATCTGGAGGTCGTGCTCGCAGGCATCCCGGGGACTATCGTGAAGGGGAGATCGGGAATAAAGATCGTGGCTGACACGAAAATAGAGGATGTCAACCACAAGGATTTCGACTGTATTGTTTTGCCTGGAGGGAATCCCGGGTACATAAACCTGGAAAGGTCTAAAAAGGTTTTCGATATTATAAACGATTTTAATGATCAGGAAAAGCTGATCGCGGCGATATGCGCTGCCCCGAGCATACTGGGGAAGATGGGGATACTGGATAACAGGAGGGCGACGATTTATCCGGGAATGGAGAAGGATATCCCGAGACCCAGGTCAGGGAAGGTCGTGGTTGACGACCACGTTATAACCTCGGAAGGTCCGGGGACCGCTTTGGATTTCGCCCTGGAGATAATCAAAAACCTTCTTGGGAAAGGCAAGGCTAACGAGGTAAAGAAGGAAATTGTCTACCGGTAAGCCTTTTACTCAAAAGGCTTAATCGAAAACCAGCAGCTGACGCTTACCTTATTTTATTTTAAATAATCAAATAAATACATAGTAGACCGAAGCGTACGAAGTATGCTTCCCTCGAAAGTAACGCATGACGACCTGAACCGAAAGCGAAGGTCGTCCATCGAAAAGAGCGTATGACGCATACGTAGTATGCGTCCATCGACACACGGGCCCGTAGCTCAACGGATAAAGCGCTCGGCTTCGGTTTATTGGAGAAACCGAGAGATTGGGGGTTCGAATCCCTTCGGGCTCATATGAAATACAGGAAGATCGGATCTTCGTATTTAATCCGTCTCGAGAAGGGCGAGAAGGTAATCGAGAAGCTGGAGGAATTCTGCGGTAAGGAAGGCGTTCGTTCTGGTCACTTTTCAGGGATAGGGGGTTTCGAGAGGGTGGAAATCGCTTACTACACGACAGAGGACAAGAAATACCATCCGAAGGTTTTCGACAAGCCGCCCATGGAACTGCTAAGCATTAAGGGGAACGTTTCGCTCAGCGAGGCGAAGTTAAAGGTTCACGCGCATGTCGTGGTAGGGGATTCAGAGTTTCGGGTGTTCGGGGGGCATTTGATAGAGGGGATTGTTCTGCCAACGTGCGAGATCGTTTTCTTTCCTTTCGAAGAAATGATTGAAAGAAAAATGGACGGTGAAACCGGCTTGGCTCTACTTGACCTTTAAATCAAGAAACCTCTTCAGTTTCTTGAACGCCTTCATCCTGTGCGAAATTTTGTTTTTCTCCTCGATCTCCATTTCGGCGAACGTGCGCTTTTCTCCTTCCGGGATGAAGATCCTGTCCCAGTCGAACCTCCTCGCGCCTCTCGGTTTTTTCGAGATTATCCCTCTAACGCTTCCCGAGAATGTTCTCATCCGCTTTCCGTCGTAGTAAGCGACGCACGCCTCTGCTTTCGCTGTTCTTTCCTTCCCGGTGAACTTGCAGATCCCGTTTATCCCCATGGTTTTTATAACCCATGAAATCAGCGGGCCCGGGAAGTTTCTCCAGGACCTTATGTAGAGGGCCGTATCTTCCACTATCACGGGTTTTCTGAGCTTCTCATACGCTTTTCTCGCCTTGTCCTCGACGATATCTTTCACTTTCAAAGACTGGATTTCCGGGATCTCGAGCTTTGCCTGTTTGATTTCGAAATCGAGAATTTTCCCGGCTTCGGCGAACTTGTTCCTGTTCGAGGTCACGAAATACAAATCCATAATGAAAATGTAACATTTAAATATTTAATATTCTTAGTCTTAAGGAGTCTGTAGTTTTGGTGAGGAATTATGAGAAAAACTCGGATAATTAATGGATATGTAACAAATATTACATCAGGGTATAAAATACCTCTGCTTCTTATCCCTTTTTCTGTTGGCCCTTATTGGGATGGGGAAATATACAAGTGTCTTAAATTAACAATAAGAACCAAGAATGGAAAGGGGAGAATTAACCTTAAAGGTAAAGAAGAAAAAATAAGATTATACGCAGATGAAAATAACCCTTTAAATAATCTAAGGGAAGATTTCAAAAAAAATGCACTCCTAATGGTAAAAGGTACATTTTCTAAAGAACCTTACTTGCTGGGCAGAGATAAGAAATGGGAAGGGTCGATATCAGTGACTGATGAAAATAGAAATCTACTGGGAAAATACAAGTTTGAGACACACGAGTGCTGGACTCAGTCGGGCGGCACAAAATTACGTTGGATTGGATATATGAAAAGTCTATCTAAATCACCTTCTTTCTCAGAAGCTTAAACTATTAGTATTCAAAAAGCGAAATTAACAATATGAGAGGGACGTTTTACTTAATCCTGACCGGCTTCTTCCTGGGGACAATCGGGATAT
>JAGMCY010000111.1 GCA_023128965.1 Candidatus Aenigmatarchaeota archaeon
GCGATCAACAGGTCGGACTCGCAACCGGACAACGAGGTGAATCTTTCATATCAACTCTGGGACACGATAGTGGATAACTATACAACATTCCCGGACAACACGACAGAAGTTTTCACTTGGATATTTAACAAGACCAACTGGGTCGAGCTCCAGGAATTGGTAAACTCCACGCATTATTATTACAACTTCAACCCAACTTGTTCGCTTGAGGTCGGGAAGACTTACTGGGAGGTGAACGTTTCAGGGGATGAATGTTACAACGACACGGAAAGCGAGCTTTTCCCGATAGAGGTAATTGGTGATCTCAACAACACCGTGCTGTATCCTTTGGGTTACGTCCAATACGACCAGGGGGATCCTGTCCCAATGAACGGGACCGTTGTGGATGACTGCTGGAGGAACGTGAGTAACGTGAAGGTGAGGTTCAGGATGAACGCGACACCGGCGACTTTCTACTACTGCCCTGACCCGGGTTACGTGACAAACACGACGGGTAATTATTACAACTGCACCTGGGACACGTCCTCCATCCCGGCAGGACATTACAACGTGACCATGATATCATGGAACGATTCCTACAACAACGACACGAAAATGGCGATTGCCGACCTTTTCCTCACGGCCCCGGTATCTTTGGAGAACGCGAGCGTCAGTCCAGATCCGGGAGGCTGGGGCGATACGTTCAACTTCACCATAACCGTTACGCACTACACGAACGTAACGGTCTGCCTGCTAGAGAAGACGGGCATTAATTACTTTGTAACAGAGTGCAAGAACACGACAGGAGCTCCTGACAATCAGGTCATGGAATTCAACAACACGTACGACTGCAGCAAAGCAGAAACTAATAGGTTCTACAAGTTCAACGCCTCAGAAACGGTAGGAGGTTTTGCCTACGCTGAGGAGCCGAACGCAAGCGAGATATACTTCTACATTGACAAGGACAACCTCACCTTCGTCCACGTCTATGGGAACGGAACGAACGTTACCAGAAACGGGAATGATTATGCGAAGTTCGTTCTATACGCAAACGACACCACGAGCGGGAAACCTGCGGAATGGATTCCTTCCGAGAATTCCCCGAACATATCCTTCAACGTCACGCAGAGCACATGGTCGGCAGGGGATTACCTTTTCGATGGCTGGAACAAGACCAATTCTTCGGGGCACGTTGTCTATTACTTCAACGCCACCTGTACCCACAACGCCAGCAGGCAGTACTGGAGGGCGTCCGTAGGGGATGACGACGAATGCTATAACAGCGGAATTTCCAATCCATACAACGTGACTGTTCTGGGGACCCTTTACCCGAACGTGACCTGGCCGAACGGAACGGAATACGAGGAGAGTGTCACGCCAAGCGAGAATGTCGTGAACATAAGCGGAGACATAATGGATGAGTGTAACTTCTCGGTTTACATACCGGGCGCGAACGTAAATTTCACCATAAACAGCAGCGCCGGGGGAGGGGAATTCTACTGCACTTCTGGCATAGATGACCTCGGGAACGGAACGTATAATTGTTCCTGGGACTTCAACGGAAAGCCTTACGGCTGGTATGACGTAATAATGAACGCATCCGACATTCAGTATTACGTCAACGGTTCGAGAACGAAATACAATACGTTTAGGATATTGCCTCATACGTTTTCACCTCCAGACCTGAACAACGAAACCTTCATATACGAGCAGGACGGCGGGTGGGGGGAGAATTTCACCTTCATGGTGAACGTAAGCGATGTTGACGCTCAGAACGTGAACATAACGTTCTATCTTTCGGACGACAACTCAACTTGGAAAGGAATAGAGAACAAAACATGCGATAATTGTCTTCTTCCGAGATGGATTAATTTCTACTATGCGGATTTCGGTCCGGACAACATAACAGGTTCTGGTCAATATGTCTACTTCAAGTTCAACGCAACCGATGCTAATAATATAACAAGCAGGCCCGGATTCAACTTCACAATAGACAAGGATGACGTCTCGGTCCTTTACGGAGGATTCGGGAACTTCTCGGATGTTAACAGGTCGGAAACCATACTGTTCAGACTTCTCATAAACGACACTGATAATTCGAGCTTGGTTCTTGACGGGACGAACGGGAGCATATGGATCGCCTTCAACGATTCGAACTTCGATGAAGGTCATTCGAACACCACATTGTCCGGGAATCTGAGCTATTATTTCATCCCGAACTGCAGTTATTCCGTAGGTCCGCAATTGTGGTATGGCGGAACGGACAACGACAGCTACTACAAAGATAACGTTTCGATAAACTACACCCTGATCGTTTACGGGTGGCTGAACAACTCGGTTCTTGAACCGAACGGGACGGAAGAGGCGTATTATTATTCGAACCAGAACGTAACCGTCGAAGCGAACATACAGGATTACCTTTCGAACGTAAACGCGTCCTGCGGTTTCAACGTCACGGATGCGAACATAACAATCCGCGTATCCCATTATGATTCCAGGTTGACCCCTTCGGAATACAACGATACGTGCTCGCCCGTCTACAACTGGTCCATAGGAATATACAATTGCACGTGGAACGTCTCTAACAACCCCTCAGGCTGGTATAACGTGACCATCGAGTCCAACAGAACGTATTACAACCCGTACACGTTCGTAAAGAAGTCGTTCTTCCACGAGGTTTCGCCAATCCTTTCGGGGGAATACACGGATAAACTTTCAGTTATCTGGGGAAGCAATGTGAGCAGGTCGCAGATAACGTTCTTTGTGAACGTCACGGATGATGACGACAACGTAACCGTTCTCTTGTGGGAGATGGGGCCGCAGGACAGCGAATGGACCCTTGTGGACACGAAATACTGCTTCGATTGCATAAATACAACGGTGAATTTCACGAGGCTTTACGACGAGTGCAGCGAAGCAAGTTGGGGTGACCAGATAGGGGAATGGGACTGGAAGATAAACGTGTCAGATAAATACAACTTCACGCATAACACGAGCATAGGGAATTTCAACGTGACCAGGAGAGACCTACTGTTCAATGAAATCAATGGAAGCGATAGCTGGGTGAACAGGACGTTTAACAACAATACTCTTTTCAGGTTGGAAGCGATAGATAACTACACAGGAAGTTCGGTTAGTCTGGCTAATCTCTACTACGATACCGGTTATTTCTACGTCACCAACGCAACAGGATGGAGACTAATAGGAAGCGATCCTTTGGCCGGTAACGGGGTTTTTGACATCTTGTTCGACCCTGACTGCACGGGAGGGATTCCTGATTTCGAGGTCGGTCCTCACGACTGGAGAGGCGAGATTTTCAACGAGTTCTGCTATTACGATTCGTATTCGGACAATTACACGGCAACCGTAACCTCCATACTCAACAACACCCTCACGTATCCGCTCAATGATGTTAAGTATATTAAGGTCGAGGAACCCGTGACCTTCTACGGGGATGTTCATGACTTCGACCCGAGCTGCGGATATATAACGGGGGTTACGGTTGAATTCAACGTAACCGGTTCAAACGATTACCTCTGTGACAGCACGAACGATTACAACAACGGAACGTATAACTGTACGTGGACCCACGGGGTCGGGGCCTCCCTTGGTCTGCACAACACGACCATGATCTCGTCTAAATCGTACTTCGACCCGGATAGTGATTTCTATGAGAACACGTTCAGACTCGTGGAGAGGCCAAGGCTGGTTAACGTGTCCGTTGACAGCGAAACAGACGGCTGGGGTCACGAATTCAACTTCACCGTGATGTTCAGGGACGAGGAGGGAGGCAACGAGGATAATATAACGTTGTGGAAGTCGTATGATGGAACGAACTTCACGGAGGTTTCAACCCAGACCAGAACCAACAACATCTCATGGACGCTGTTGGAATTCCTAGTCAACTTCACCTGCGATGACATGCTCCAGCAGAGTCCTGTCATATATTACAAATTCAACGCAACGAACCAGTGGAGTAAAACCAACGAGACATCCGTTTATAATATAACCCTCACGAAGGACAACTTGAGCGTTTCCACCCCGGGAGGTTCTGGGTGGACCATCGACAGGGTGGGGACGGCCAATAGGACTCTCAGGGTTTTCGTTCAGGATGTGAACAAGGGTTTGCCAGCAAGCAACCCGAGTGCAAACGGAAGCTTTTACATTACGACTGATTCATCGACCTACTGGCTTGTCAACACGACAACAACGAACGCTTCAAGCTATCTCAACCATCCGTTTGATCCTGACTGTAACTATTCCGCTGACGACCAGTTCTGGTACGCGGAACTCGGGGACCAGTGTTATTATGAAAACGAGACAAACCAGTCGGCGTATGATGACACATTCTTGGTAAAGGGACAGCTAATTAATTACCTAAACACCCCGACAAAGGGTTCCAACTACAACGTCAGCGATCCGGTTCCGGTAAATTTCACTGTTTTGGGAGACTGCGATGAGAACGTGAGCGACAGCAGGATATACTCGA
>JAGMCY010000112.1 GCA_023128965.1 Candidatus Aenigmatarchaeota archaeon
CCCCTTACCCTTCCTTATCCACACCTTCCCTTTATCGAGAGTCGCGAACCCGTAAGAATCATAACCCCGGTATTCCAACCTCCTCAGACCATTGAACAATATGGGGGAGGCTTCCCTTTTCCCCACGTATCCAATTATACCGCACATTAAAAGTAATTCCTCTTAATCTATTTAAAAACTTATCCAGATTTTTATCCAAATTTCACCAGAATAGGCAGATTCACTCAAAAATCATCGCTCTTTGCTCTTTCGATCGTTCTTCCAGCAAGCGTAGAGCTTGATCTACCTCGCTCTTCATCATCTCGAAGCGCTTTTCGTAGTTGCTGACCAGGTCGTTTATGAACTGCGTTATGTGCGCGCGGAAGAGCTTGATCTCCTTCGCTTGTTTATCGATCTCAGAATAAGTCCCGAGTTCGTTCTGGGAGAGGCGGCTGAGGATTTTATCGTTCGCCTCGTTTAGTTTCGCTACCAGATTTTCCTTGAATATGGTATGATCCTCTTGGAGTTTGCCCAATACCTCCTCGGTCACCTTCTTGAAGTTCTCGATATCAAGTTCCATGCTTTGTAAACGCTGGTTCATATCAGAATCCTTTTCGCTGAGGGAATCCAAGCGACCCCCCATGTTCTTGAAATCATTCGAGATCGAGGAAAAATCCCTCTTAATGTTCTCCTTTTCCATAGCGAACATGTCTATCTTGTTTGAAACATCTGATTCGAATTTATCCATTTTCGATCTCTGCTCGCTTGCGAACTTCTCGAAATCCTCAACATCCTTGCTGAGCCTTTCCCCGAGCCCCTTCGTTTTTTCAAGTTCTGAATTTGTTTCCCTTTCGAGCAGATTCACCCTTTCATTGAGCTCGGTCCCCAGAACACCGTGTTTCCCTTCCAACTCGGAAATTGATTTGTTGATCAAATTTATATCGTCCGCTATCTCCGAAAACACCTCTTCGTGTTCTTCGTCCCTTTTCACTATTTTCTGTATATCATCCTTCAGAGATCGAATATCATTAACATTCTTGTTCATCGCATCCTGCAATCGGGTTTTGATGTTGGCATCAACCGCCCTGAGCCTTTCTAAAATACGGGAATTGATGTCCTTGCTTATCGATTTCAT
>JAGMCY010000113.1 GCA_023128965.1 Candidatus Aenigmatarchaeota archaeon
ACCTTAATCATGAAATCGAAACCGAGCGTGGAGAAGGCTTCGTTCGCTATCGCCAGTACTTCCGCGTCCGCTAACATACTCTTCGTCCCGACCACATCCACATCGCACTGCCAGAATTCCCGGTAGCGACCGAGCTTAACAGGACCGTCCCTCCATACTGGCTGGATCTGGTAGCGCTTGAATGGTTTCGGGATGTTCGGGTTCATCCCCACAACCTTGCACATCGGAACCGTCAGATCGTATTTCAAGGCGAGTTCCCTGCCTCCCTGATCCTTGAGCTTGAATATCTCCTTGACTATTTCGCTTCCTCCAGCGAACTTCGCTGAGAGAACGTCATACCTCTCGATTGCGGGTGTTTCAAGAGGCGAATAACCGTATTTCTCGAATATGTTTCTGATGGTATCGATTACCTTCTGCCTCGTTATACTCTCCTCTGGCAAAAAGTCCCTCACTCCTCTCGCATTCATGAGCTCGAATTTCTCCGGCATTGCTATCACTTTATTATATTGTTTAGCTGTTATTTTAATTTCTATTCATCCCATTCCTGAAGTAACGTATTTGCCTTTAATCACATTTTCTTTGTAATTGGAAATTTCTTCTTGTGATGGCTTTTTTCCCAAGTATTTTCCGTCAATGCCGTAGTATATAGGCTTTGTGCCAAGCCATTTGAGATCTATTTTATTGTTGTCTGAAATGAACTCCATCCCCACTCATCTACACCACCTCCTTTTCAGGGCCAGGACCGGGATTTGAACCCGGACTAGCAGATCCACAATCTACTGTGCTGCCAACTACACCATCCTGACCATTCACAAAAAATAGCATTACAAAGTTTTCTTTCAAATCAAAAACGAGCTCAACCTCTTTACCTTCTTCTAATCTAAAATTCTTCCTGATTTCGGAAGGTATCGAAATCCTTCCTTTTGAATCTACCTTGACCTTCCTTACGTTTAACCCCTCACCTTCCGGGAAAGCAGAAAAAGCAAATTTGGAATCCGGGCTAAGCAATTCTTTCCTTCTACGCTTTATGAACCAAATCGCCCGTTTTCCTCATAACTAAAGAAATAGAAATAAAAGGTATTTAAAGATTAGGTGGGGCAGATTCCATGATTTCCGGCTGTAATGAATAACTAGTGATTATGTAAACGTTTTTTGATCCTGGATGATTCCTGGCGTCTAAAAAATATCCCACAAAGTTCGCACCGAGACCCAAATGCATAGACGCCGCATCACGAATGCCAGTCATAATCCCTGCGGCTGCAGGCAATATATTTTCACAAATATACTCTTTGGCATAAAATTCTTTTTTTCTTTCAAACTCTTCATCAAAAACCTTTTCCCTTAAAAGATATTCTGGGAGGCCCGTCGCTGGCGTGTACGTATCGCAATCCACACCAAGTTCCTCTGAGAACTCCCCTCTTTCCTTGATAATCGCTTTGGTGGCTCCTTTTATTCTAATGTCCTCAGGTAAATCCCCACCTTCTTGAACTGCATAATTTATAAGAACCAGATCGTGTTTCTTGTTCTCTTCCTTTTTTGTCTTCGGATTCAGAACTTTTTCATAATCAGTCCCTTCGTAATCTTTCCTCTCGCCATTCTCTATCATCTGGATTCTCGGATAACCATGCCCGTAGTTTGTGGCCAGGTTCCATGTATCCGGGTAGGTCTCGGGGGGGGTTTTAATTAAAATATCTGTCGTTTGATCCTCAATGACCCCCTCCAGTTCCGTTCCCTCCCCATAACGTGATTTTAATATTTCCCTTTTTGTTATTCTCCATATTAGAGACCTGATGGATCTGATAGGTTCCCAGCTTCCTTCGATTTCCGCCATCAGAACCATCTGCCCTTTAAGGAAGATTCCGGTGTAAAGCTCAGAGTTCCAGCGATTCCAGATCTCTTCTTCAAGCGGCGACTCAATAATACCCAACCTTTTTTCTTCGTACAGAACAGGTTCCCAGGCTTTTATGTAGTCTCTTGTAACCTTTTTTTGTATATCTTCATCCAGTTCCTTGAATGTAACGAATTCGTGTTTCAGGTCTTTTAATTTCACAATCCTTTTTTTCTGTCTGGGGACTGCCAATTGTCCACTCATTTAAAAAAGGATAGAAGTAAGAAATAAATCCTTGTACTACACATCAAAAACCTTCACCTTCTGGGAAGGAAGTTCGACTATAGCGGCTTTCCTGAACTCCGGGAGGGCGGCGTTAATGAACAGCGTGCCCTTGTGTTTCACGTAGCCTGCCGCCTCGTGTATGTGCCCGAACACGTGGAGGACTGGTTTTACCTCCGTGACGGCTGCTCTCAGATCGAGGAGGCCGGCGTTGCTCCCGAAATAGCTTATGTCGAGCATGTCGTAAGGGGGATCGTGGGTTATGAGGATGAGTTTTTTCGGGTTGATCCCTTTGGCGAGCGCTGGTATCTGCGAATAATAACCGTAGTCAATTCCTAGAAAATGATAACCCTTGTACGAGACGACCTTATTAGTTAGGATGGTCACGTTCTTGTTCGAAGTTTCGAGATCGTAATCCCAGTTCCCTTTGATAACGAACGTTCGGAACTTCGTTTTGTCGAGAACCTTCCTCGCGAAATCCTCGGAAAGGAAATCTCCTGCATTTATAATAACATCTACCTTTTCCTTGGCAGCGAGTTTTTCGGTATTCTCCGCCAGCTTCTTTTCCCTGTGGTAATCCGCAACGCACAGTATCCTCATAAAAATCATTTTAGCTTTTTAAGATATTTAAAATTAAGACAGGATATCCAGGCAAACTAGGCAAAGGATTTTTGAGAAATCTGTAAGTTCCTTTACCGATATGTACTCGTTTGCTTGGTGGGCAACCTCTTCCCCGGGCGAAAAACCCACGGCTAGTATCCCTTTCTCCACCAGGGGCTTGACAACCGTGGTTCCCGGAAGACCGATAAGTCCGGGTTCCTTTCCTATAACTTTCTTTGTGTGCTTCTTTATGGTTCGAATGAGAATGTTGTCTTTTTCGACTTCAACGGGTTTCTGCCTGTCTATGATCTCGAGTTTGAACTTCGCTTTTTTGTTCTTCCTCCTCACCTGCCTGAACATGTTTTTTACATCTTTTATGATATCCTTTGCCTTCTGTGAAGGCAGGTATCTGAAATCCAAGAGAACCTCACACTCGCCAGGAACTATGTTTACTGCAGAACCTCCCTTTATAACCCCGAGATTGTTTGTGGGGTCGGAAAGAAGCGGGTGTTTCCTGTATCTCATCCTGTATTTCTTTAAAATGTTCAGGAATTCGATCATGTTCCATACAGCGTTCACTCCCTGTTCGGGTCTTGAGCCGTGTGCCTGTTTTCCGAAGGAAGTAATTTTCAAATGAAGTAAACCTTTCTCAGCGATATCTATTTTCTTCATCTCTCTTTCAATATCAGGGACTATTCCGTATTCTCCCTTTAGTTTCCCTTCTTTTAGGAGGTAATACATTCCGTATTTCGATCCTCTTTCCTCATCAGCAACGCACGCCAGGATAATCTGACCTTTTAATTTTTTCTCGAACTTCCTGAGTATCTTCCCAGCTATTAGCATGCTTGCCAGCGGACCCTTGTCATCGACCGATCCTCTCCCGTATATCTTTCCTTTCGAAATCTTCGCTTTGAAAGGGTCTGTCTTCCAGCCGTCACCTGCAGGAACCACGTCTAAGTGGCATGCTATTATCAACCTTGGCTTCCCCTTCCCGATATAACCTATTATGTTCATCCGACCCTTCTCTTTTTCGAAAATCCTGTATTTAATTTTTTCTTTTTTGAAGAATTTTTCAACAACTTCCGCTGCCCTCCACTCGTTTCCCGGAGGGTTCGTCGTGTCCGCGGCTATCAATTTCGAAAGAAGTTTGATCATTCCCCCTTTCTCAGAATCTACCGCTTTTTGAGTGTTCATATTTTTATTATTCCGTTTTCTCTATAAATTGATATGATCGAAACGAAAACGTTCGTTATTGAAACAAGGGCTGGGACGGATGTAGTTGACATAACATCGAAAATGTCAGAAATCCTCGCTAAATCCAAGATAGATTCGGGGATAGCGTGCATATTCGTCCCTGGCTCGACCGCATCGATTTCAACCCTTGAATACGAACAGAATCTTGTGAAAGACATTAAAAGAGCGCTCGAAAAGATCGCGCCTGAAAAAGGAGAATACGAACACCACAAAACATGGGGGGACGATAACGGGAGCGCGCATGTGAGGGCGTGTTTGCTCAAACCGGGATTGAGCGTTCCCTTCGAAAATCGAAAGCTCATGTTGGGCACGTGGCAACAACTGGCGTTACTTGACTTCGATACCAGGGATCGTAAGAGAGAAATAATCGTGCAGATAATAGGGGATTAGTCCTGTTTGTACAAACTTATGTTGTAAAACCTCTGGATCTTCATAGCGGTTTTTTCATCCGGTCTGAAACCGTTCTCTATTCGCCTTAGAATGGAAAGGGAAACCCCTATCCTTTTAGCTGCCTCGTCCTGCTTGATGTTCCGCGAATCCCTTGCCTTCCTGACCTTCTCCGCGAAGTTGTCCGCTAGCTCTTTCCCCTCCTCAAGGGTTTCAATGGTTTTTCTTTTCATAACGACCCTGCCGGGCTCGCTCATTTCCTTTCCGAGTTTAACGCAGTTATCGCATACCTCGAGAATAACGCCGTCTATTTCGGCTCTCTTGAGGTTAGAAACGGCCTTTCCGCAGACCTCGCATTCCCCCATACACCCACTTTTGGATTTTAATAACTTATCCCAATGTCAACATCCGATATCTCCCAGCTTCCCGTCCCGGAGAATGTCATTGTGTTCGTTCCCTCCGTAACGTCATCCGGATCGAACTCTATCGTGTTCTCCCCTGACCTCACGGTCTGGACGTTCAGCTGGTTGTCGTTTATCTTTATGTTCAGAACTCCTTGGCGGTAAATACTCTCCACGGTGAACTTTATTTCCCCCTTCCCGGAACTAAGGAGATTCACGTCCTCTGCTGTTATTTCCACGTCCCTTTCCTTAGTCGCGCTACCGCTTGAAAGGCGGATCTCGAACTCAACATCATCAATCTCGAAAACATCGTCTGATTTGAAGGCGAGTATGTTGTCTCCGATTTTCAACACGTTCCCTATGTCCGAATATTCGAATTCCTCGGTCACGAGGTGCTGGGGATTCAAAGCCCTGTATATTTCCTTGCCGTTCAGTTTAACCGTTATCTCCCCTTGCTGACCTCTGGTCGTGTAGAACTTGAGAACCCCCTTGCTCCACGCTTCGACTTCGTTCGGGTAAACCTTGAATGAAAGGAACTTCTCAGGACCATATTCCCCGAGAACCTTGAAATTCTTTAGCTCGTAGTACGTGGCTGCCCAGAAATACGGACCTGGATTGCCTGCGGAAATCTCTAGCGTATTGGATTCCTTAACGTTTTCCGGCTGTATATACACATCGTAACGGTTGAGATTCGCTAGCTTGTCGAAAAACGTTTTCCCGTTCCATTTTATCACGAGATTTCCATAGAGATTCGCTTCGCCCATGTCAAAACTTATCTTAACGTCCTTCATGTTGTTCAGGACGTTCTGGTCAACCCGGATATCGAACTTCTTGGAATCCGAACCGAAGTAGCCTTGGGAGACCCCGAGTGTTGGCATTTCCTTAAGGGTTTCTGCCTGGGTTTGACCGAGCGTGAAAGAACCGAAACTCACCGTCCTTGAAACCTCTGTTTCCGACAAACCGACCCTTCCGAGGTCAAAAGAAGCGAGGGATTTGTAATTCCCTGTTACGCCACCTCCGGGCCATTCGCCCCCTGCCCACTCCGCCAGAGGGGTTCCTATCAACATCATGGCCCCTATGATAACGAAGGCCACTATTATGAGAACGATGAACTCGTCCATATTTAAGTTTATTGGGGCATTACTTT
>JAGMCY010000114.1 GCA_023128965.1 Candidatus Aenigmatarchaeota archaeon
CAGCATCTGCTGTAGCATAAAATTGACCTTTAGCATTTTTAATTGCAATATTTCTTGCTTTAGCAATAGTAATTCTCCTATTAAGAAAGATAGGTTTTACTCGTCTGTCAATTCTTGCAAATCTTTTTATAATTTCAGCAGTATTATCAGAAGAGTTAGCATCTACGATAATTAACTCTATATTTGAGTATGTTTGATTAAGTATACCTTTAATGGCTTGAGCTATATATCTACCCGCATTGTAAGATGACATAATGACGCTAACTAAAGGTTTTTCTTGAGACACCATAGATTATACCTCCACGAAAACCAGGTGGCATTCCCCTCTTAAATAATTTATCAAACTACCCTTATATACCATTTTTCCAAACTTGACAAATTTATACAAAAGAAAATATAATAAAATTATAAAATGCGGGGTTGTTAAAATGGGAGTGAATTTCAAAGAAGCGGAAAGGCTTTACAAAAATTCGATCAAGATATTGAAGAGAGTTCAGCTCAAGAACGGAGGTTGCTTGGCGACGCCGAGAGGTGAAAGGTATCCTTATATCTACCCAAGAGATCATTCGTTCTGCGTCCTCGCTTTCTTATCTGCCGGGTTGGCCAAGAACGCTAAGAGGGGTTTGAAGTTCGTTTTTAGAGAGCAGCTGAGGAGCGGGGCGTTCCCTCAGAGATACGACACGGAAGGGAGGGACGCCTCCTACAAACCAATACAGATCGACGGGACAGGCCTTATACTTCACTCCTTCGCTGAATACGCGAATCAGACGCAGGATTTCGATTTTGTGAGAAAAAACTGGAAGAGGATTAAGAAGGCGGTAAACTACATAATAGAGAGCATTTACAGGGAGAAGGGTTTGGTCTTCACCCCGAATTCCATCCACGAGTTTCCGCCCACAGAGGAAGGCTTGGAGATATGGGCAAACTGCGCTTGCTGTGCGGCGCTAAGTGATCTGACAGAACTGGCTGAAAAGATCGAACTCCCTCATGGAAAATGGATGGAATATTCAAAAAAAATAAGGGCGAATGTGTTGAAATACATGTGGAATTCCAGGATAAAATCCTTCATTAAAAACATAAGGGTGAGGGAATCGAGTTCTGTCAAGGTCGAGTCGGATGTTTCACAATACGCAGTCGCGTATTTCGGACTTCTTCCGGACAACGATAAGAGGGTAAAGTCAACGGTAAAGCGAATCGAGAAAGAACTCTGGAACAAGGAATTGGGAGGGATCTGCAGATACCCCAAGAGGGAGGGAAGGCATAACGGAGGTTACGGACCGTGGTCCCATTTCACGCTCATGATATGCAGACATTACATAAACCTAAAGAACAGGAAAAAGGCGGATAAATACATGAACTGGGTTTTGGATATAGCGTACAAATACGAACTTCCAGAACACGTTTCAACGGTAAAGGAATTCGAGGAATACATTACGGATTTCAAGGAATCGGGAATCCTAAGGAAAGACAGGATGATAATGATAAGGAACGCCCGCAAACACCTTATGTTCAAGAAGGGCATAGCTTACATAACACTGCCCCTGGGCTGGCCGCACGCCGAATTCATCAGGACGTGGAACCTTTACAAAAAGGTCTTTCCGGCCAGAGGCAGGTAAAATAACCTAATTTTTAAATCCGATATAACAAATTCTTAACCATGAAAGCCGTGATACTGGGTGGAGGGAAGGGAACGAGGTTGCGACCGCTGACTTATAAAACCCCCAAACCCTTGCTCCTGGTAAAAGGAAAACCCATCCTTGAACACGTGATAAATTATCTGAAAGGTTATGGGATCACGGATTTGATAGTCACCACAGAGTACATGGGGGATAAAATACGCAAGTATTTCGGAGACGGAAGGAAATTCGGTGTCAACATCGAATACTCAGAGGAAAAGAAACCCTTGGGGACGGCGGGCTGTTTAACCCTGATAAAAGACAAGCTGAAGGAAACGTTCATTCTGATAGGAGGTGACAACCTCACTAAACTCAATCTGAAAAAATTCATAGAGTTCCACAAGAAGAAAGGAGGGATCCTAACCGCTGCCCTGTTCGAATTCGAGGAGAAATCAAAGTGGGGGATTTACAACCTGAACAAGGACGAATCCATCCGGAATTTCTTGGAAAAGCCGGTTTTCAAGCACACTGCGGGCACGATGATCTTCTGCCTGGAGCCCGAGATTTTCGAACACATCCCTGAAAAACCGAAAGGAGTCATGAATCTCACAGACCACACCATACCCGAATTGCTCAAGAAAGGGGTTAAAATATTCGGTTTCGAGTTCAAGGATTTCTGGGAGGATATAGGAAGCCTTGACGATTACAAGAGGGTCAACAGCATGAAGGACATTTTTTAATTTTTAAACTAAAATCTGAGTATGCATCCCAAAAGAGAAGATCTCTTCCTTGCGACCGTCGGCTCTGAAATGGGCTTCGAGTTAGGCGATTTCGCCAAGAAGGGAAAGGGAAGAAAGGCGTTTAGGATATGGCACCTAACAGGGGAAGGTGGCAGTGTTGAGTGCAGGCCATTGATAATTGGGAATACGATTTATTTCACTTCTATGGATTACAATCTATACGCCTATGATATTCCATCCCGAAAACTCCTCTGGTCATTTAGGGCAGGCGGCCCGTTTATTGGGGTTAATCCTGTTATTTGGAAGGAATTCATATACGTAATTTCTTATGACCACAATCTCTATTGTGTGGATGTTAGAACAGGGAAGGAGGTATGGAGATTCAGAACTGGGGATAGGATGTATTCCTCGATAACAATTGAAAACGGCGTTGTTTATTTCGCCTCGAAAGATTTTTACGTATATGCAGTTGACACAGAAACAGGAAAAGAGATCTGGAGGTTTCGTACAGGAGGATGGTCAGGGACAACCCCTACCTTTTACAATGGAAGGATTTATGCAAGTTCCTCGGATGGGAATCTTTACTGCCTTGATGCAAAGACAGGAAAAGAGATATGGCGTTTCCAAACCGAGGGGAATATCTATAATGAGGAGCTTTTCTGCATAAAGGACGACATAATATACTTTGGGTCTGACGACCAGAACCTTTATGCTGTGAGTACGGAGGATGGTAAAGAAATATGGCGCTTCAAGACCGGTGGGGTGATAAATTGCGTACCAGCAATATATAACGGTGTTATATATTTTGGAGTCCAAGACAACAATCTTTACGCCCTAACTATGGAAGGAAAAGAGCTCTGGCGCTTCAAAACAGGAGACAAATTAGGAGGATTTTATCCTGCGATGAAAGATAACATACTCTATTTCGGTTCCTCTGATCATAATTTTTATGCAGTGACGACAGAAGGGAAACTTTTTTGGAAATTCAGAACAGAAGGGGAGATATGGAACACTTGCACGATCAAGGGTAACATAATCTATTTCGGCTCTTATGACTGCCATGTTTATGCGTTAGACCCGAAGACAGGAAAAGAACTGTTCAGATTCAAAACTTCAAGCTCAGTTAAGAGTACATATGATCTCGAAGAGGAAACGGTTTTCGAGTTCAAACCTCCGAAGGTCGAGGAAACGAAAGAGGAGGAAAAGGACAGGTACGAGGTTAGAGCAGAGGTCGTGCATGGTGACACATATAAAGCTAAGAGCGAATATCACATGGATGTTCAATACCAAACCAAAGGCGAATACAAATGATTACTTCCCGAACACTATCTCTATTATCTCCCCGTCCTTCACTTCATATTCCGACCCTAGCTTTCTTTTGGTTTCGGAGTCGATCCCGCCTATGAACTTGTCCGCCATCTCTGTGTGGACCTTCCCTGCGAATTCCTTGAGGTTCGTTCCTTTAGGGACGAGTATCGCATCGGGGAGGACGTTCCCCTTCTTATCCGTAAGCCTGTTCACGTTAGCCACGGGGTAGACCACGATACAATCCAGAAGATCGAAAACCGCTTTATTCAGGCATTCCTGAATTCCCGTGGAGCCGAATTTTCCGAGAACGCTGTTCTTTATAAAATCCAAAGCGTGCTTCTGCTTCTCGTTCAACCCGTCTTCTTTGAGTATTTCAAACCCCTTGTTCCCGGGCATGTATTTCACGAGATCATGTTTGTCAGCCTCTTTAAGGGCGAGTTCGCTCTCGGCTGAACACGGGATTATCTTGTAATTTGGGAATTCCTTCCGAAGGCGTTCGAGGTTCTCATCCGAGCCGGGGACATCGATTTTGTTCGCTGCTATGATCATTTTTTTTGAGAGCTTCCGCAATTCAAAGGCGAATTTCTTCAAATCATCATCAGACCATTGGGCAGGGGTGTCTTTCGGAAGACCGGTGGTCTCAATCGCCTTCTTGATCTGCGGTTCCGTTACCTTCAGGCCGGAAAATTGTTTAACGAGCGATTCGATCAGGTCGCGCTTCTGCATTTCAACCTCTTTCGAAAACTTCTCCCAGTTCTTCTTCAGCATCCCGAAAAACCAATAGCCAATCTCCTCCTCGAGGAAACGAACGTCTTTTGCCGGGTCGTACGATCCTTTCCCAACGGGTTCGCCGTTCTCGTTCGTTGAACCCGAGATATCTATCACGTGGATGAACGCATCCGCCTGTCTGAGGTCGTCCAGGAATTTGTTCCCCAATCCTTTCCCCAAATGCGCCCCGGGAACGAGACCCGCGACATCCAGGAGCTCGACCGGGATGAAGCGAATCCCTTCCTTGCAATAGCCGAGGTTTGGTTTGCATTTCGATTTCGCCTTTTCCTCGGGGCACTTTGCCTTCACGAACCCCACTGCGTGGTTTGCCTTTATCGTGGTGAATACCCTGTTGGATATTTCGACGTCCATGAGCGTTAACGCTTTGAATATCGTACTCTTGCCGGTATTAGTCTTGCCCACGATTCCTATCAACATAATCCCGCCCTTAAATAATCGTATTGAAGTTTAAAATTCTTTACATCCAGACAAGCATGTTCAACGCGAGAATGAATGCGATCACAATGAAGAAAACCCTCACCCATTTGTCGCCCTTCTTCATCGCGTATTTCGCTCCGGCCCACCCACCTAGCGCGCCCGTTATAAGGAGAGGAACCGCTATCTCATAAATAATAACCCCTGAAAGGATGAAGAAGGCGGCCGAGAAGATTATCCCGGTCATGGTCACTATCTTTCGGGTACCCATGCTCTGGAGGAATGTCTGTCCGAAAAGGAATATCAACACATACGATAACATTATCCCTCCCCCGCCGCCTACCAGAGTCCCTACTATTATGATAAAAAAGGTCAGAACAAAACCCAAGATTTTTTTTGCGGACGTTGCCTGCTGACGAGCCACAATCCCTATTTTTTTGTTCAAGATCATCACGGCCAACACGGTCATTATCAAGACAGCTATCATTGTTTTGAGGATAACCTCATTTATGCTGAGAACCATGTACGCCCCCAACAGAGAAGCAATGACAGCAACACTCGCCAGAGGCAAGCCTATTCTCCAGTTAACCTTTCCTCCCCTGTTGAACTCGAAAAGTGAAGTCCCTCCTGTCCCGATGTTGTAGAATCTCGTAATGGCAACGGAATTGGGGACCGGAACACCCAAGGATATGAGCAGCGGAACCATCACCAGACCCCCGCCGCCCACGATCACGGAGTAAAAAGAAAGAAAGAAATTCAGGATAGCCAGAAAGAGTATAACGAGGGGGTCCATCTAACTCACTTTCCCTTCTATCTTCCTGAAAAGAATCTTCGCTTTTCCTGTCCTGTGGTTTTCAAGCGGCTTCTTTAAGTCCCTCCATTTGAGGTCTTTAAGGTTAAGCTGTTTCTCAACCTTCCCGGCGAATTCGGGAATAATCGGTTTCAGGAGGATTGCGAGGTCCTTCACTATGTTTGCTGAGAATGCAAGAACTTCTTTACATTTCCCCGGGTCATTCTTGATCAAAACCCAAGGCTCGTTCCCCTGGAAGTATCGGTTTCCGATATCCCCTATCTCGAGTATCTGTTTGATAGCGTCACGGAAGTTGTAATCGAGATAGCATTTATGAATGTTTTCGATCTTCTTTTCGATTTCTTTCAAGAGCTTCTTCTCCCATTCGCCCCTCGCTATTTTCCCTATTCGCGATTCCGAATACCTGTTTATGAAGCTCAGCGTCCGGTAACAGAAGTTCGAGATGTTCGCCACAAGCTCGTTGTTCACCCTGTCTGCCAGATTCTTCGATGAGAAGTCCCCGTCTTCCCCCATGGGGATTTCCTTGGCGAAGAAATACCTAAGATGATCTGCTTCATACCTTTTAACGATCTCAGCAGGGTCTATCTGAGCCCCGAGGGATTTGCTTATCTTCTGACCGTTCACAGTAAGGTAGCCATGAACAAGTATTGTCCTTGGAGGCTTTATCCCAGCTGAGATAAGCATTGCAGGCCAGATCACTGAATGGAACCAGTTTATCCCCTTCCCAATAACATGCGCATCCGCCGGCCAGAATTCCTTGAACTTCTTGCCATCAGGATAATCCAAGGCAGACACGTAGTTTATTAACGCATCAAACCAGACATAGATTTTGTGTTTCTTGTCAACAGGGATATCTATTCCCCAGTTGAGGCCCTTCCTGCTAACACACAAGTCTTTTAACTCATCGGATTTTATCCTTGACAGCATTTCGTTTCTCTTCTCCTTCGGAATTACGAAGGTCGGAGATTCCAGAAGCTTGATTATCTGATCCTTGTATTTACTAAGCTTGAAAAAGTAAGCCTCCTCTTTGAGAGGCTTGGGAGGTTTTTGGTGTTCAGGACATTTCCCATCAACCAAATCCTTTTCGGTTAGATAGCTTTCACAACCCTCGCAGTACAGACCTTGATAAAATCCCTTGTATATGTCCCCCTTATCCAAAACCTTCTTGAATATATTCTGAGAAATCTTTATGTGACTTTCCTCTGTGGTTCTTATGAAATGGTCATTCGATATATTAAGAATCCCAGTAAGTTCCTTGAAATACTTCACGTTTCTGTCCACAAATTTTTTAGTTGGAATACCTGCCTCCTTCGCTGCCTGAGAATTCTTTTGGGCGTTCTCATCAGTTCCTGTTAAGAAAAAAACCTTCTTACCCCTCAACCTCTGAAACCTAGCTATAATATCGGCTATCACTTTCTCATAAGCATGCCCTATATGTGGCTTTGCATTCACATAGTCTATCGCTGTCGTAACGTAGAACCTCATTTCCACCACCATAAAATTAGTTTTCCTTCCTAATTTAAATAACTGAATATAATCGGGGTTATAATTATCAGTTTTATTGTCTACGAGCCATAATTTCATTGTATTTTTTCAGTAATCCGATAAAAAAAGAAGAACCGCTGGCATTGTAAAAAGCATCAAGCTCTTTATCGCTATAAGTTAAATCTGTTTCAATACTTGTTCCCGGAATAAAAAGTCCAGGGATTTCAGGATCTTTTACATACCCATGAAGTTTTTTGCTCATTCTTTAACACCTGATTATAATTATTAACCTAAGAAATAAATACCTCCCTGTTAACAATTAGTTGTGATGAAATGATTGAGGAACTACAGCGAATGATAAAGGAATCGAGGAAGGCGAAGGAATGGATTGGCGAAACGAAAGAACAGATACGCGTTGTTTCGCACTACGATGCAGATGGGATATGCTCAGCTTCCATCATGGTGAAGACCCTGCTTCGCTGGGGAAAGGATTTCCATCTAACTTTTGTTAAACAATTGAACGAAAAGGTTCTGGAATCCCTTGCAGGGGAAGAGCATTCGCTGGTTATATTCCTTGACATGGGGTCAGGTCAGATGGAGGGGATAAAGGAACATCTGAATTCCTCGAGGGTAATAATATGCGACCACCACCAGCCAAAAGGAGAACCAAATGAAAACATCGTTCACATAAACTCTGTTTTGATAGGGATAGAGGACAACATATCCGGTTCCGGCGTGACATACATCCTTTCGCGGACAATAGATCCTAAAAACATCGATCTGAGTCAGCTCGCCATCATAGGGGCGATAGGAGATTCGCAGATAGACGCAATAGGACCGGACTGGGGTTTGAGCGGGCTGAACAGGGAGATACTCAAGGATGCGGAATCCCATGAGAAGATAAAGGTCTCGAAAGGGTTGAGGTTATGGGGAAGGTATACGCGCCCCCTGTATAAGTCACTTTCGTATTCAGTAGATCCGTATATTCCCGGGATCACGGGTTCGGAATCCGCCAGCATCCAGTTCCTCCAGGAACTTGGGATACCCGTTAAGAAAGGAGAGGGATGGAGGACTATCGCGGACTTGAGCCCGGAAGAGCAGAAGAAACTCGCGGACGGGATAATCAAGGAGAGGGTAAGAGCGGACCACGAAAACCCGGAATATATCTTCGGGGACGTTTACGAACTCCTGGACAAGGAAGGGGAATTTCGGGATGCCAACGAATTCGCCACGATGCTGAACGCCTGCGGGAAGATGGACAAAGCGGACCTTGGGGTTTCCCTTTGTTTGAACGGAAAGGACGCGTTTGAGAAGGTTAAGGGAATCCTCGGGAACTACAGGAAGGAAGTGGGGAAGGGCATGAGCTGGTTCCATTCGAACATTGAAAACCCGGAGATAGTCAAGAGAAAGAACGGGATTTACGTTCTTGCTGGATCAAACATATCAGAACATCTGATTTCGAACGTAATATCGATCATAAACCATTCCGGAGTATTCCCGGAAAAACCCCTGTTCGGGCTCGCTGATTCAGAGGAAGGTGTGAAGATCTCGGCAAGGGTGAGCGATTCTCTTGTTGAGAAAGGAGTGAAACTCAACGAGATAATGAACGAAATCTCCGAGAAACTCGGGGGAGAAGGAGGAGGACATATGGGAGCGGCAGCGGCTGTGATACCAAGGGAAAAACAGGACGAATTTATAAATATGACAGAACAAATACTAACAAATATCGGAGGAGAACATGGGAATGAAGAGCAAACCAAGGCTGAGAGAGGAGAAGGGGGGAACGAAAGAGGCGAGGCTCGAGAAGGAAGCGAGTCCGGAGGAGAAGGAAGAGAAGATTCTGGTGAAAAAGTGGAAGGGAAAGGACTGGTTCAATATTTTGGCTCCTCGGGAGTTCGGAGCAAGACTCCTCGGTCAGACCCCGACCACTGATCCTAAATTGCTTATCGGAAGGAACATGGATGTCGGCGTCCCGGAAATAACAGGGGATAATTCTAAATACTACATGAAGGTGAAGGTTAGGATAAACAAGATTGAAGGCAAGACCTGCCTCACCTCATTCAACGGTTTTGAATGCGCACGCGAACATCTGATGAGGATGGTGAGGAAAAGAAACAAGAAGGTAGAAAACGTTTTTGATGTTGTCACAAAAGACGGGTGGCTTTTGAGGATAAAGCCATGGACGGTACTGAACGGCAGGCCTGCGTCAACTGTTGAAAACAAGATGAGGCTTTTTATGATGAAGTTCTTAAACGAATTCGCAAGGGAAAACAACATGAATGATATGTTTAGGAAGATCATTTCAACAGAGGTCCAGATGAGGATAAAGAGAGAGGGCAGCAAGATTTATCCCGTCCGCTTCTCCGAGATAGCTAGGATAAAGGTCCTGAGATCACCTGAATTCAAGTCAACAAAACCTGAACCCGAAGAGAAGAAGGAACCGAAACCCGAGGAGAAACCAAAAGAGGAGAAAAAGGAAGCCAAAAAACCTGAGAAGAAAGAGGAACCCGAAGAGGAAAAACCAAAAGAGACGAAACCTAAAAAGAAATGATTATGAAAAATCAAATTCTTAAGAGGGGCGTAGTCCTTGTGGACAAACCCAAAGGAATCACGAGCTTTGACGTTGTCGAAAGGGTCTGCGAAACACTCGGAACGAAAAAGGCAGGCCATGCAGGGACGCTCGACCCGAACGTTACGGGGCTGATGCTGATCGCTCTTGAGGAATCCCGGAAGGCGATGCCCATACTGATGGGCATGGAGAAAGAATACGAAGGGAAGATGTTGCTACACAAAGAAGCGGGCAAGGAGAAGATAGAAAAGACGTTCAAGAAATTCACGGGTGAGATCGTCCAGAAACCTCCTGTCAGGTCAAGGGTCGCCCGCGTGGAAAGAAAAAGAAAGATATACTCCCTGAGAATTTTGAAAATAAAAAACAGGGAAATTGAGTTTAGAGTTAAATGTGAAGCAGGGACGTACATTCGAAAGCTGGTTCACGACATTGGCGAATCTCTGGGGACAGGTGCGCACATGGCAGAGTTGAGGAGGACGAAGATCGGGCCTTTTGAATTGAAGGAAGCCGTTTCCCTTTCGAAAGTTTCAGAAAAAAATGTAATCCCACTCGAAAGAGCGCTGGAAAGGGTCAAGCTGAAAAAAATAACCGTTAAGGATCAAGCAATCTCAAAAATAAGGAATGGTTCTCCTGTCTTCCCGGAATGGATAACAAAAAAAGAGAGAGCAAAGGAAAACGAAATCGTGGGGATTTTTGATAAAAGCGGGGGGATAATTGCCCTGGGAAAACCCTCAGGGGATAAGATAAAAACGGACAGGGTTTTCAATTTCTGAGAGCTTAAAGATAAAAACCCGAAATCATATTGAATATTATAAATCGAAACAGAACTCTGTTCTGTTTCCTTCAAAACATCGCCTCGGTAGCTCAGTTGGTAGAGCGCAGCGTTGGTAACGCTGAGGTCGCGAGTTCAATGGGCACATGAAGCAGATAAAATCTGCTTCTGCTTGAAGCCCTCGCCCGAGGCTTTTGAAAACAATTTAAATATAGCCTTACTTATAAGATAACATGCCTTGCGGAAGGAAAAGAAAAAGGAAAAAAATGAAGAGGCACAAGCTCAAGAAGAGAAGGAAGAAGATGAGGCATAGGAAGAAGAAATAGATAAAATAACTACTTTTAGGAGGTAAAAGTATATTTAAATACCTAAATTAAGAAACAATCATGGTATATGATCCTAGTACCATAATCTTGATGAATTTCGGTAGATACGCAAAAGATAAAGAAGGGAATATGAAGAGGTATCTGCCCTCGATAACTCAAATACCATTGATATGTTATAAGGGATTTTCCTATGTCAATAGATATTTATCCAACCCGGAAGAAACAAATCCTATCGTTATTGAACCAGATGATTTGGAACATATACAAATAGTTGCTGGTGTATTAGGTAAATTTCCAGTTAAAGTGAAATGCGAAGGTGAGGGTGACGGGTGCGATAAACAGGCTAAACATCTCATATTGCCCTACAGTATTGATAGAAATGCTGATGAAAAAATAATGAGTGGGGGTCCTGTTTGGATAAATCAAATACATCTTGTGGATAGCTCATTTTATTGTGGCGATTGCGCAGATGAAAAAAAATATGAAAAAGAAAATAAGGTTATAGAATTGGATATAAGCTTAAGACTACCTGATTTTTTCACAGATTTCAAGCAGAGAAGAGAATGGAATCTTGACAGGATAGGACTTCATAAAAAACTAAAGAAAATAGCATACCAGCTTACTACCAAAGGAATTGATGACGTGATAGATACTAGGACAATAAGGGATGAAAAGGCGGTTATGACGAGATACACTTCCAAGAAAATCGTCAACAAGATGCTTCGCATTCCTGAAGACCAATTACCCAAAAATAATAAAGAATTCAAGATAAAGAGATTAAAGTGGTCCAGATCAGACGTAGATAAAAGAGGTCAATTATTCATTGACTTCCACGCTCCTCCTTCTCATTAAACCTTTAAAAAACCCCAGCGCCAAACTTTATTAAATGAAAGAATTGAACGAGCTGAACACCTCCAGGGTTTCTCTGGGAATCCATGTTGTTATGGGGGCGGTGGCAGGATACCTTTCCATGTTCATGGGGATGGCGCTTTACTCTCTGGGTCTCGCCATCCTGATACTCATAATCACAGGATACGCAACGCAATTCATTTTGAAGAAGAAGGGAATAAAGTGGTGGATGAGCAACGGAGGCGTGCTCTACATCCTTGTCTGGCTTGTGGCGTGGATTTTCTTTTTTAACATGGTGTGATTCGAATATGCTGGGTCTAGGGAAGAGGGAAACTCAATTTTACCTGTTTGCTGGCAAGGGAGGCGTTGGGAAGACGAGCATAGCGGCGGCGACAGCCCTCCATTTCGCGAACAGGGGGAAGAAAACCCTGATCATTTCAACGGATCCTGCCCATTCCTTGTCGGATTCTTTCGAAACGAAAATAGGGGGTGAAATCCAGAAGCTCCGGAAGAATTTGTTCGCTGTTGAGATCGATCCCAAGAAGGCGATGTCCGAATACAAGGAGAAGATCATGCCGCAGATAGAGAAGCTCGATTTCCTGAAGGGACTTGGTCTGGAGGACACGTTCGATTTCGCTGGGAACACGCCAGGGATCGATGAGATGGCTGCTTTCGACAAGTTCTTGCAGTACATGCAATCGAAGGATTATGACATTATTATTTTCGATACGGCCCCGACAGGGCATACACTCCGCTTCCTTTCGCTTCCCGACGTCCTCGATTCCTGGGTGGGGAAGATGATTAACATACGATTGAAATTCTCAGGGTTTATCAACACCTTTAAGAAAATCCTACCCTTCGGCGAAACGAAAAAGGATGACCAAAAACTCGGGACAGAACAGCTCGAGGTGATAAAGGAGAGGATAGAGCAGGCGAGGAAGATTCTGAGCGATAAGGAGAAAACGCATTTCAACCTCGTCCTCATCCCGGAGGCGATGAGTATATATGAATCCGAGCGCTCGCTGAACGTGCTGAAGGAATACGGAATACCGATAGAAACGGTCGTTGTGAACCAGCTGATACCAGAAAACAGGAAATGCCCGTTCTGCACGGAGAAGCGAAAGCTCCAGCAAGAAAGGACGAAAGAAATACGAAATAAATTCAAGGATTACAAACTCATGGAGATCCCCCTCCACAAGGAGGAGGTCAAGGGATTCGGGATGCTTGAGAAGGTCGGGAAAGAATTATATTCTTGAATATGTTATGTCCCTTCCTTCCAGGTTGATAAATACTTCTCCTGCTCATCCGTGAGTTTGTCGATCCTTATCCCCATGGAATCGAGTTTCAACCTCGCTATCTCGGAATCTATCTCATCGGGAAGCTTGTATACCTCGGGTTTGAACTTTCCTCTGTTCTTGAGAATATATAATGCTGCCAGCGCTTGGTTCGCGAAGGACATGTCCATCACTTCGCTCGGGTGGCCTTCTGCAGCAGCGAGATTCACGAGCCTCCCTTCAGCAAGAAGGTATATCTTTCTCCCGTCCCTGAGCGTGTATTCTTCAACATTGTCTCTTATTTTTTTCTTAGACTTTGACATGTCTTCGAGTTCCGGTATGTTTATCTCCACGTCAAAGTGGCCTGAGTTCGCTATTATCGCTCCCGTTTTCATGGAGGCCATGTGTTTTCTGTTTACCACGTTCTTGTCGCCTGTTGCCGAAACGAAGATGTCACCGATTCTCGATGCCTCAGACATCGGCATCACGGAAAAACCATCCATGACAGCTTCCAGCGCTTTCAGCGGGCTAACCTCTGTCACGATCACGTTCGCTCCCATACCCCTCGCACGCATCGCTATCCCCCTCGCGCACCACCCGTAACCGACAACCACGAAGTTCTTTCCGGCTATGAGGACGGATGTGGATCTCAGAATCCCGTCAATCGTTGACTGCCCTGTTCCATAGCGATTGTCGAACAGGTATTTCGTGTACGCGTCATTCACCGCTATTACGGGGTATTTCAGAGCGGAATCCTTCTCCATTGCCCTGAAGCGGACCACGCCTGTCGTGGTTTCCTCGGTCCCTGCAATTATTTTCTCCAGGAGATCTTCCCTTCTTTCATGGATTCTCGTGACCAGATCCCCGCCGTCGTCCATCGTTATGTCGGGGTTGAAATCAAGCACGCTGTCAATGCACCAGTAGTAATCCTCGGTCTTCACGCCCCTCCAGGCGAAGACATTTATCCCTTCTTTAACGAGCGTAGCTGCAACGTCGTCCTGGGTGCTCAAGGGATTCGAACCGCACAGAGCGACCTTCGCCCCACCCGCTTTCAAGGTTTTCATGAGGACTGCGGTCTCCTTCGTCACGTGCAGGCAACAAGCGATCGTTACCCCCTTCAGGGGTTTTCCCCTTTCAAAACGCTTTTTTATGTTCATGAGGACAGGCATGTGATCCTCTGCCCAGCGGATTTTCATCGCGCCTTCCTTCGCAAGCTTCATATCCTTTACCTTACTCATTCGAACACCTCTGAAAATGAATTTTTACATTTTAGTTTGGTAATATAAATATATAACTATGTTGAGGCAAACGAAGGAAATGCTCGAGGCGTTGAAAAAACCTGAAGCCTACGATTCGCCGGTCAAGGAGATTCGCTTAATCCAGACGCACATATCCTGGGTCTTCCTGACAGGGGATTTCGTTTACAAAATAAAGAAGCCCGTGGATTTCGGATTCCTCGACTTTACCATGCTTGAAAAGCGAATGAAGTTCTGCAAGAGGGAGCTCGAGATAAACCGGATGTTTTCCCCTGAAATATATATCGACGTGCTCCCCGTGAACAAGTTCGACCACATGATCAAGATAAACGGGCCCGGGGAGACGATCGATTACGCGATCAAGATGAAACAGCTCCCCCAGGAAAACCTCATGGACAGGCTGCTGGATAAAAACCTGATCGAAACGAAAACAATCGACAAGATCGTTGACATTTTGATCGATTTCTATTCAAA
>JAGMCY010000115.1 GCA_023128965.1 Candidatus Aenigmatarchaeota archaeon
TGTATCCCTTCTGTTGCGAGCGCCCGTAATGCGGCGAAATTCTGAGCAAGGCCAACAGCAGCCATGACTTCCGATAGCTCTTTCGCTGTTTTGACACCGAGTATCTTCAAGGCTACTTTCGCTTCGGGTTTTGTTCTTGTCGCGCCACCAACCGTTCCGACCGCAATTGGAATTTCTATCTCTCCCACGAGATCCCCTTCCTTGTTTTTGTAGTATTTCGTAAGTGGCTTATATTTTCCTGAAACGCTGGCGAAGGCATGCGCTCCCGCCTCTACCGCTCGGAAGTCATTGCCCGTTGCTATCACGACCGCGTCCACACCGTTCATTATCCCTTTGTTATGCGTAGCGCATCGGTAAGGGTCGTTCAGGGCGAGGTGGTAGGCCTCGAGAATCGCGTTCACCGCTTCTTCTCCTTTCATAAATCCTTTCGTGGATTTTTCTAAGTCTTCTTTCTTCCATATGGCTTTCGCACGGGCGAGCCTTTTGTCCGCGAGGTTGGATATTATCCTGAGCCTTACATATCCTCCAGTCAGTTCCTCAAGGAACGGTGAAATCCCCTCGCACATCGTGTTTACCGCGTTCGCGCCCATCGCATCGCGAACGTCCACCAGGAGATGCACGACAAGCATAACGCCAACCTCTGATTCGATCCTCCGGACTTCGAGGTCCCTGGCTCCTCCACCGAAACTCACAAGAACGGAGTCCCTCTCGTTTGCTTTAGAAAGGATCTCTTCTTTGTTCTCGAGGATCGCCTTTTCCGCGGATTCGAAATTCTCGAATCCCATAATCTGAATCTGCCCTATCATTACAGGTTCGTCGCTCGATGTCTTGAACCCTCCAGAATGTTCCGCTAGCTTCGCCGCAAAGGAAGCAGCGGCGACGACTGAAGGCTCTTCCAGACACATAGGTATTACGTATTCCTTCCCGTTTATGAGGAAATGCAAGCCGAGAGCGAAAGGGAGTTCACTTGTTCCAACAACGTTCTCTATCATCCTGTCCGCGGTTTCAATACCCAAAGCTCCTGTACTTCTCAGGATTTCCACGTCCTCCTCTGACAAACCAGCGAAATCCTTCAGTATCTTTAGTCTTTCCTCCGGGGATTTCTCGTAAAACTTTTGAAAGTCACCCATAACATCACTATTCTAACATTTAATTCGAATTGTTTTTTAAATGTTCCGGGGGGATTACGTCAATTGTTTAATGTTTTAAATACGTTCCGGGAAATTAAGATTATGTTCGACCGTAAGAGAAAGAAGGGCATACTGAGAAAATTGAAAAAGGGGAGGGTGAAGAAGATATTTCTGCAGGTACCAGAAGGTCTCAAGAGGGGGGCTCTTGACCTCACAGACTTCCTAGAGAAGAACAACATCGATGTTATGCTTTCAGCGGAGCCCTGCTTCGGGGCGTGCGATCTGAGGGACAAGGAAGCGAAAATGCTGGGGTGTGATTTAATCCTTCATGTAGGGCATTCGGATTTCGGTTTGAAAACAAAGGTCCCTGTCATGTATGAGGAATATGAAATCCCATGCGATCCTATCCCTCTGCTCGAGTGGCATCTGAAAAAGTTAGACTACGAAAGAATCTCTCTCGTTACAACAATCCAGTTTGTCCATTGTTTGGAGAATGTTAGGAAATTCCTGGAGAGCAGGGGAAAGCGAGTCTACCTAGCTTCATCGGGGAGGTTAAAAGAAGGTCAGGTCCTTGGTTGCGATTACTCGAGCATGATAGCCTTGGAAGAAAAGGTCGACTGCTTCCTGTTCATAGGTTCGGGGAGGTTCCATCCGCTTGGTCTTCAGGAAAGGGTGAACAAACCTGTTCTCTTCCTGGATATTGAAAAAAAGAACCTCACCAATTTCTTTCGTGAGAAAATAAGGATTGAAACCTTGAAGGTAATGAGGGTCCAAAAGGCAAGGGACCTTCAAAATTTCGGTATCGGCATCTCCACAAAGCCTGGTCAGATAAACCTTAAAACAGCCGAAAGGGTAAAAGAGAAGTTGAAATCCCTCGGGAAGAATGCTTACATCCTCGTGGCGGATCAGCTAACGCCTGAAAAGCTGATCGGCCTGAAAATAGAAGTTCTGGTGAACACCGCATGCCCGAGAATAAGAGAGGACTTCGAGCAGTTCGGGAAGGTTATCTTGAACCCAGAAGACGTAGAACTTTTATAAAAACCCTTCCTTTTTCTGGTGCTTCTTCTTCATTCTCTGAATCTTCTTCTCGTGCTCATCGACCCATCTGCTCGTCTTGTCAGCAGATGATATTGAATTCCCCACGCCCGAGGTGTTTCCAACCCCTACTATTATTACGTTTTCTCCTTTCTTCGTCCTCCCAAGCGAATCTTTTATCCTCTCCATAACCTGCGGGATAGCGTCCTTTATCGCCTTTCGCATGGGCATGATCGCCTCCTCGGGCCTCATCTTGACTATTATGGAATCCAGGGGGATGTCGCTCTTCACAGCAACGTCTTCAATGTACGAGCGCTCGACACCGGGCCCTCCCAACGCCACGCCAACACCTTCGGCGATCGAACCCGTCTTCTCGCCCTCGAGCTTCGCCGCCGCGTCTATCGTTATGATCCGTGATATGTTGTTTCCCTTCACTATCTTCTCCACAGCTTTCCCAGGTCTCCCCAGCCTCCCGCCCGGACCCTTCGCCTTCATGACGAAGCAGTTCCTGTTCTCGATCTTGACATTCACCAACATTATATCCTCCTCGATCTCTTTGGGTTTTTTATTTCCGATGAGGTTCGCTACGACAAGCGGTCCTAGTCCATCACCGACGGGCTCGCCCCTGGCGAGGGATTTAGTT
>JAGMCY010000116.1 GCA_023128965.1 Candidatus Aenigmatarchaeota archaeon
TTCATGGAAAAAAACAGCGAGCTTTTCAGTAAACGCCTTCGTGAAGGGAAGATAAAGTGGTGTCATGGGGATTTGCATTCCGGGAACATCTTCGTTGTGGACGATAAGATATACATATTCGACGCGATCGAGTTCAACGAGCGCTTCGCCTGTTCGGACGTGGTGAGCGATATCGCCTTCCTCTCGATGGACCTAGATTTCCGCCACAAGAAATTCCTTTCGGGCTATTTCATCAAGAAATACATCGAGAAGAGCGGGGACAGCGAGATCCTAAAACTCCTCAACTTCTATAAATGTTATCGAGCGTACGTTAGGGGGAAGGTTCTTGGATTCCGGATAGATGACCCGAATATCCCTGATTCCGAAAAGAAAGAAGCGATGGACACGGCAAAAATCTACTTCCAGCTTGCCCTCGAGTACGCGAAGAATTTCTAGGCTTTCTTTTTCTTCCTGAACATCCCGTTCACGGACTCCTCTCCGTAGAGCGTCTGCTCATAGAGTTCAGGGTATTTCTCGAGGATTTCGAGTCCGTTGAGAGTCGGATCGCTCAACTCCCAGACGTACGAGTTCCTTTTCTTGTCAAAATTCTTCCTGATGAAGCCGGTCTTTTCTAGAATAACCATGTTGGGGACGAGCCTTTCAAGGTTTCTCGGGGATTTATCCGCGACGTGATTTATGATCTCGTTCGTGGTCACAGGCCTGTTCTGTTTTTCCAGAATCTCCTTTAACAGATTGAAGGTTATTATCGGCATTCAGACCGCCTTTATGAATTCACAGTTCGGATCAACTTCCACGAAATGGTTTACTTTCCCCTCCCCGAATTCCCTGCATTAGTTCTCAGGCAGGTTGTCAACATCCTCCCTCGGGGAGTGAGCGACATCGCACACCCAGAAACCACGATAACACCCGCAGGCAATACTAAAATCCACTTCAAACCAACACCCCATTCAAAATTGATTATTTGATTTAAAAATTAACCAGATTCAGACAACCTTGAAGTAGACCCTGCGGTTATTTTTTCCTTTGTTCTCCGCCTTGATGAATTCGATCTTCCCTATCTCTTTCGTTGACTTAACGTGCGTCCCACCGTCAGCCTGTATATCGAAACCGTCGATTTCAACGATCCTGAGTTCCTTTATGTTCGGGGGAAGAACATTCGCTAGCTTCGTTATATTTTCGATTTTAATAGCCTCTTCCCTCGGAAGGAAATATGTTTTGACATTGAGATCTTTCTCCACGATCTCGTTCGCCTTTGCGAAATATTCTGACATCTTCTCCCTGTCGAAGTCCTCCAGGCTGAAGTCTATCCTTGATTTATCTAGACCCAGCTGGTTGCCCGTTATAAACGCACCTGAATCCCTGTGGAAAACCTCTGAAATTAGGTGAGCTGCCGTGTGCATCCGCATGAGTGCATAACGTCTCTCCCAGTCTATCACCCCTTTGACCACGTCTCCTTCTTTCAATCCTTCCCTCGAAACCTCGTGCGAGATATTCCCCGAGAACTTCCCAACATAAACGACCGGGTATTCAACATCGCCTTTAGTCAGCTTTCCCGTGTCGTAAGGCTGTCCTCCGGAATCCGGGTAGAAAGCTGTTTTGTCAAGAACGATGAAGAACTTGTTCTCCCCGCCCTTGGTTACGCTCTCCACCTTAGCCTCGAATTCCTTCAGATACGAATCGTCCATGTAAAGCGCGTTCATGTTTGCACCATTCGAAAATAATAGCGGGAGGTGGAGTACCACCTCCCGAAGAAGGTTTTGAACCACCGACCTCTGGGTTATGGGCCCAGCGAGCACTCCAGGCTGCTCCATCCCGCTATATTGTAATGTATTAAGAAAAGGTTTTTATAAATAAAACCTAGAATCTCTCCCAGCGTATCACTTCTTCCATCCGTTTCTTATCGTGCGGTTCAGGGTTCTTTTCGAAATAACCGAGCGGAATGAAGCAGACTATCTCGTAGTTCTCAGAAACGTTGAGGAGATTCCTCGCTTGTTCAATGTCTTTCTTCAGGGCTGCGACGTAGCAAGATCCTACCCCCAGACTTTTCGCTGCCAACATGATGTTTTCAGAAGCCAGACAACAATCCTCCACATGCCTTTTCACATCCTTCCTCCCGCAAACCACGATGCATGCGGTCGCATCCTTTATGAAAGGGCCCCAGTTAACGATCCCCGAGAGCTTGGAGAGATTCTCCTTCTCCGTGACCACGAGGAAGACCCAGTGCTGGATGTTGCGAGCGGATGGAGAGAGCCTTGCGCAATCCACTATCTCCTCTAGAATTCGCTTGTCTATGGGCCTGTCCGAAAAATTTCGTATGCTCCTCCTGTCCCTGATCATGTTGATGAATTCGTTCATCTTCTCTCCTTTTGCCCGAATTTATTGTAGAAGTTCCCTAGCAAATATCCGAACACAAGGAAGAACACAACGTTTAAAGGCGTGAGCATTATGTATCTGGTCTGGACCATGAATATCCCCCCTATCACGCCCGGGTATGCGAGCTCTCCCAAACCGATTCCTATAAGAAGCAGGATGCAAAGGAACAGACCTTTCCTTTTCGAATCCTTGCCAAGGAGTTCATTGTACATCAAGGTGAATATGAAACACACGATTATCCCCGCTATGATCCCGCCGATTATTGAGCCTGGGATGGCGGAGATCATCCCTATATCCGCAAGCTGCTCCATGGATAAAGGAATCTCAACGTTCGAAGGGATCGAGCTTCGCATCAGTTCTATAATCTGCTCCCTGTAGAAAACAAATGTGAGGACCGAAACTATACCTTGCAGAATCCCGTATATAACCCCTGCCACGGCGCCTGTCTTAAAAATCCTTCCCCAATCCATGAATATACTTAATTTCCGTATATTTATTGGTTCGCCCTCATAGAATAAAATATGGAAAGAAAGGGATTGTTTCCTTTGTGGTTCACCGCGATTTTAGGGTTTTTATTCCTCGTTATCGGAGCGTATTTAGCGATCGCGATGTCCGCGAGTCCGGTGGCGTTCTGGTCAGGAATAGTCTTGATAATAACAGGAATCTTAATGATAATAATAACCGCGGTTCTCGGTTAGAATTTCGAGAAACGTGAAAATCGAAAGACGTAGGCAAAAAGCCCACGTCAACTAATTTATTCTTCCACGCGCGGGGCGAGGATGAACGAAAGGTTTATCTTGTCTATGTCCTTGAACACCATCCTCATTGGATAGTCATTCGCGAATTCGAGCGCGACTTTGTCTGCGAACTTCGCCGCCTTTATTATCTTCTTCAGGTATTCGAGCGGGTAGCGAGACCTTATCGGTTCTGCTGCTTCGAGCTTGGCAAGGCCTTCCCCCCCTTTTTTCAGCTCGAGCTGCGAGGAGGAGATGTCACCCTTTGCCCATATCTTGAAGAGTTCGGGATTCGTCTCAAAAACGACAGAATCATCAACTATGTCCGCGTCCGATATCCCCTCTTCCAGAACGTTCGAATCCAACTCGACCTTGCCCTTGAATTCGAGCTGGTCTAACGGGGGTTTCTCTGTCGAGATGTTCAACAGGGGGATCTCGAATTTCCTCGTTCCTTTCCCCTGCATTGTGAATTCCAGGACGTTGGATCCGTCCTCCTTGTTGAGTATGACTTTTTCCCCTGTTTTTATCCTCTTAACCACAGCCACGAGGTTCGCAAGGTTGAGACCGAGCAGGTTCTCCCCAGCGACCTTGAAATCATCAAACGCCGAAGCCAATAATTGGAAATCAACAACGGCTATCATGCTCCTGTCCGGAGAAAGGAGAGACAAACCGTTTGAATCAACCTTAAATACCCCCTCATCTATGATCTCCGCTATTATGGGTATGGAATTCTTCAGCAAATCCGCGTTACTCAAAGTTATCTTGAACATCTAAACACCTCCCAGGATATACTTATTGGAACATTAGGATTTTAATATGTATCACTCCTTTTCGAGTTCGCTCACCTTTTTATAAAGTTCTAAATCCACGTCACTCATGTCCTGAAGGATCTCCCCCTGGATTTCAAATCCCTCTTCCGCAGGTATAACCCTTCCGAACACCCGGACCCTCTTGTTCACTTCAGTTTCGAAAGGTTCGGTGAAGATAACGTTTATCTTCCCCGTCCCGTCATCGAGAACGATCACGTTCTCTTTCTTGTCGATTACCATCCCCAGCAACCGGACGCGCACGTCGTCCTTCCCGATTTCCGTTACCTTCTTTTCGTAGGCTGGCAGCCTTCTCGGGGAAACGAATCCTTCAAGGGTTTCTGGCATTATTGAAATATGTGAATAAAATTTATAAGCTTAAGGTTGACAGGCCGCGAAATACAATTTATATCCCCCAAAACAATAAAATTATATGAGAATTTCGGTTTTCATCTTACTTTTAACATTCCTCCTGTTAGCGTCGACAGGCAGTTCTCTGGAGAGCGGAACTATCTTCTCTGTTCAACCGGGAACAGGATACAGATGTGTTTACGTAAGCCTGCCGCAGGACCTTGGCCTGAGCTACCTGAATGAGACAACAGAAACGATAATAGAGACGGATAAGGAGGAAAGCCCATGGGTTGACATGACGTACAGCAAGGTCGTTATGGAGCCGGGCGTTATAAACAAGAATCCGGTTTGCTTCTATTATTCCGAAGAAGAAGAGGGGAAATTTTCTTTCTACAGGATAAGCCTGTCCTCACGTGATCTCGGGATTTCGAGCGCTATCTCAGGGGGGTTGTGTGTTTCGGATTACGAGGATGTTGATACAGGGGTGGAGGCAACTAATGAAACTGATATATGCGATCTGCTTAACGAGAATTCCGACATAATAGACCTCAGCTTCAAGGAGGACGTTACGCAGGCGAAGCCGGGGGAGGTCGTGAAGAAAACGTTATACGTGACCTCGTACGCGAACCTCAGGATAAGGCTTTCAATCGCAACGAATCTTCAGAACGATTTCGGCAATCCCGTCGTGACGACTTCACCAACGAAACCAACCGCTGTGAAGACATTCGAAATCAACGCTCCGGAGAAGGAGGGGAATTTCGGGATGATCGTACTCGCACAGGCGGAAGGCTGCGAAATACAGGCGTGCAAAAAACAGAAACAGAGCGTGTTGTCGGTCACAAAAAAGGGAAAGGAAGGTTTTACGTCTTCGGTTATACCAAAGAACATAAACCTAAAAGAAGCGAGGGAAACCACATTCAGGGTGGTAATTTCGAATTATGATGAGTCACAGGATTTCCTCATAGAGGCGAGTTCGGACCCCTCGCTAGGGATCGAGCCCGTATCAAAAACCGTTCGTGTTGGAAAGAATGATGAAAAAACGACGATTTTCAAAGCATTTCCAGAAGACGACGATTTATACAGGATAGAATTCAAGATAACTTCCGAAAAATCCGAGAAGTTACTGACTTCGTATCTATCGATAGGTGAACTCCTGACCGATGGCCTGAGGTATGCGAAAGCGATTGAAAGGACTTCGACCCCAGGCGTGGGGGAGAAGATAAGGAGAGCGATGGAAGAATACGAAGAAAGTTATAACCAATCGTCATACAGCGAGGGCATCAATGAGTATCAAGACTTCATTGACACGATTGATGAAATAAAGGAGACTTCTAAAACTGACGATGATGGAAAAAAACAGGATGGAGAGCCCGGCGAAGAGGGATTCAACTGGTTATTCCTCGCGATACCCGTTATTATAATAGTGATCATTGTCCTGCTTTTTGTAGCCTACAAGAAATCGAAGGTCACGGATTCGGGATACCAGGGATACGGATACCCCAGTATTTAACAAACATTTAAATATAATTGTTAAATTAATAGAAATTCAGAGACCGGGAGGTAAAAATGAAGGCAGTGTTTTTCATCCCCGCGGAGAATTTTTCCAAAGTGAAGAATGCGATTTACCAAGATGATATGGTTTCGAGGCAAAGCATCAATTTCAGGGAATCACGAGCGCTCGGGTTTGAAAAGGATGGATATTACCTGGAGATAGACGGCTCTGGCGAGGCTATAAAGCGTACGAAGGAAATACTCGGGGACATGGGGAAGGAAGTTGACGAGAAGAAAAAGGAAGAGATTCTGAAAAAGATCTCGGAACAGGAGGAGTCCGCCGCGGAAGGATTCGGTTCGATTTTCGGTTAACTTCGGCACGTGCGTCGGTAGTCTAGTCTGGTAGGACACAGGCTTGCCAAGCCTGTAACCCGGGTTCAAATCACAGCTTTTTCATAAAAGCTGTGGAGCAAAAATGAAATGCTGAATGGAAATCCCGGCCGACGCATAACATCGTTTGACGCAGGTAAAACCTACATCGCCTGAAATAATTATTTATTATTTAAATGCGAAATAATAAACATGAAACTTTTCAAGGACAAATCCAAGGAAATCAAGGAATTGCAACCGGGAGAACCAACGGAGGAAGAAAAAAAATTCGAACCTCCTGTCAAATTACCCGAGATAAAGAAGGCTCCACTGGCCGCACCGAGACCCCCGGCAGCGCCTGTTTCCAAATCACCACCGCTTTTCATAAAAGTTGACAAGTACAGGGATATTGTGGAGAACATTCGAAACCTCAAATCCTACATTCTTAACCTGAGGGACGCGATCGACGTCCTCGAGGATATGCAGAAAGAGATTTCTAACGGAATAGACGTTGCGCACAAAACCCTTGACGAACTGAACATTATAATCTCTAATCTCGATTCGTTTTTCCTGAGACCTCAAGGGGTCGAACACGATTTAGAAGAGGATGAAATACCAGAACCCGGGAGAACGAGTCCGGGTGAAGTTGAGGGCAACATGAAGAATGTTTACACCAACCTTGAGAGATTGCGTGCCCAGCTAAGGGCAATACAATAAAATATATAATAACCTGTTTTTCATATATTTCTAATATGCGGGGGTAGCCAAGTAAGCCTTTTTCAAGAAAAGGCTTAATCGAAAATGGAGCTAACGTCGCTCACGCTGTTCGCTCCTGGCTTCCGAATAAAAAAGGCTTTGGCAGTGGTCAAAGGCGATAGGCTCAAGACCTATTCACTTAGTGTGTTTCGCCTTTTGGCGAATCACGAGGAATGTGTTCCAGGGTTCGAATCCCTGCCCCCGCATATAACTCTGATTCTGGCTGCACACAAAATTTTTAAATACAGTATATATAGGATAAATCATGGCTGAGGAAAAGAAACTTATTGGGAAGGTAACGCATTACTTCACTGACATAGGTGTAGCTGTGATCGAGCTGGAAGACACCCTGAAGGTAGGAGACGAGATTTCGGTAGAGGGAGCGACAACGAACTTCACGCAGAAGATCGATTCAATGCAGATCGAGCACAAGGACGTGGAGGAAGCGAAGAAAGGTGACTCGATCGGGTTGAAGGTAACGGACAGGGTGAGGGAAGGAGACCAGGTTTTCAAGGTTTAACAGCGAAGCTTTTTAAACATATGCTGATTTTAATAGTAAATATGCCGTACACCCTAGTAATTTCGGAAAAACCCAGTGCCTCCCAAAAAATAGCAGAGGCTTTGGCAGATGATAAAGTCGAAAAAGTGGGTAAGAAGGCCTATTATTTCAGGTTCAAACATTCCGGCAAGGATTTCGTCGTTGTCCCTGCTGTTGGGCATTTATTCGTTCTTGACCAGAAGGAAGCGAACAAAAAATGGACATATCCCGTTTTCGACCTCCACTGGAAACCCACCTTCGAAAACAAGAACAACCTCTGGGCGGAGAAGTATTATAAAAACATAGCGAAGCTCGCGAATGGTGCGGATGAGTTCATTTCAGCGTGTGATTACGATATTGAAGGTTCGACGATAGCTTACAACATACTGAGGTTCATTTGCGGGGTGAGGGATGGGAAGAGGATGAAGTTCTCAACACTTACAAAAAACGATATTCTGGATGCGTACGCCAATGCTTCCCCGCATCTCGATTTCCCGCAGATAGAGGCGGGCTTGACGAGGCATACCCTTGACTTTTTATGGGGCATTAATCTCTCTCGTGCCCTCACGCTTGCGCTTGAAAAGGCGAAGGGTTACTGGATTTTATCGATCGGAAGGGTTCAAGGACCCACGCTGAAAATCCTGGAGGAAAGGGAGAAGGAGATCGAGAGGTTCGTCCCTGAACTTTTTTGGATACTCGAACTTTATGGGCTAGTAAACAGGGAAAAGATAATAGCTATCCACGAAACTGACAAGTTCTGGGAGAAGAAGGATGCCGAAGGTATCCTTAGCAAATGCAAGGACAAAGAAGCGAAAGTTGACTCAGTCGAAAAACGAATGGTTGAGCAGCCCCAGCTCTTTCCATTCGATCTCACAACCCTGCAGAGGGAAGCGTTTCGGAACTTCGGTTATTCCCCGAAAATGTCGCTGGATATCGCTCAGTCCCTTTACGAGCAGGCGTTGATTTCGTACCCGAGAACCTCCAGCCAGAAGCTTCCCCAAAAGCTCGGCTTGAAGAACATAATAGAAAAACTGTCGAAACAGAGAACCTATTCAAATCTCTGCGGGAAGTTGATCGAGAAGGGAAGATTCCTACCGAAAGAAGGGGAGAAGGTTGATCCTGCCCATCCGAGCATTTTCCCCACGGGCCAGGTTCCGAAGAAACTCAACCCCTACCAACATAAGATCTACGATCTGATTGTTAGGAGATTCCTCTCCACGTTCGCAAATCCCGCTATCAGGGAACATGTCACAGCGGTAATCGACGTTAATGGTGAAAAGTTCAAGGCATTCGGAATGAGAACGGTCAAACCCGAATGGATAGAGTTCTACGGGAGGTATGCGAAATTCAAGGAACAGATTCTGCCCGAAATGGAGAAGGGACAAGCTGTCGAAAATCCTGAGGTTAAAATGGACGAGAAGGAGACATCCCCTCCAAACCGCTATTCCCAGGCATCGGTTCTCAAGGTCATGGAGGATAAAAACCTAGGGACGAAAGCCACCCGTGCCCAAATCCTCCACACGCTTTACGAAAGGGAGTACATAAGGGAAAAGTCAATAAGGGTCACGAGCTTGGGTTCAGCCGTTGTAGAAGCTTTGGAAAAACACTGCCCGGAGATAATATCAGAAGAGCTCACGAAAAATTTCGAGAAGGAAATGGAGCTTATACAGGAAGGGAAGAGCAAGAGGGAGGAGATAATAGAAGGAGCAAGAGAAGAGCTGGAGAAGATACTCAATAAATTCAAGGAGCACGAAATGCACATAGGTTCTGAATTAAAGGAAGGTGTGAAAGAATTCCAGGAGATTTCGCATTACATCGGAGTCTGCCCCGAATGCAGGGGTGAATTGCGAATCATCCGTTCGCATACCACTCACAAACGTTTCGTGGGTTGCTCGAACTACCCGAAATGCAAACACGGCTTCCCCTTACCACAGAAAGGCAAGATAACCGTCCTGGACGAGAAGTGCGAGAAGTGCGGACTTAATATAGTCCATGTCAAGCAGTTCAAGAGGAGACCGTGGAAGTTATGCGTGAAATGCGGGTTCGTTATCAGGAAGAAAAAGGGAGAAAATAAAAAAACCGCTAAAAAATCCTGAACCCGCTGGGTCTTATCCCCTCGTTCACTATATCGAACTTGACAGACTTCCCCTCAGGAAGCGAGCGGTGTTTCGCGATCGTTGCCTTCCTTTCGCCCATCCTGCCCGTGTGCTCGATAAAAATGATTGATTTTGACCAGTATTTGATCGAATCCCCTCCGATTATCTGGTTTTCCCCTGTCTCCCAGTTCTTGAAGGTGTGCGCGGTTATTATAACCGGGATTTTCTTTCTCCTCGCGATGTTGGAAAGGATGGAAAGCTGAACCGAAAGCTCCTTGTTCGCCTCGAGCGTCTCCTTCGCGGGGTCGGCGCACTTCAGCCTGTAGAGAGCGACGGAGGAATCAAGTACGAGCATGTCGAAATCCTGGTTTTCCAGGTTATTTATCACCACCCCTTGTTCCTCGAATGTTTTTGGCTCTATCAGAATTATGTTTTTGAACATGTCCTCGTAATCCATGGATATTTGCTTGATTCGTTCGGGAGACAAACCTCCTTCGGTGTCTATGTAGACGACTTTCCCTCCTGACCTCACGCATTCGAGCATCGCTAGGATGCACAGATTGGTCTTCCCCACTCCCGGAGGACCGTAGAAATTCGTTATCGCTCCTTTCTCGATCCCTCCCGTGAGCGAATGGAAGGGTTCTGGAAGGAGAATCTTTTCGGAATTCATAGAAAATAATTGTTTGGTACTTTTAAATAAAAAACGCTGGGACTGGGATTTCCGAATCCCGCGGTTGCAGGATGGCTGGAAACCCGCTGGTGGTTTCCAGATTCGAACCCAGAACCCCGTAAGGGGACTAGCTGACTGGGAAATACCGCAGGCGTAAGCTGCTGGTTTTCCAGGCTAGCGCGTGTGCAGGCGAGACGCTCGCTTTCGAACGTCATGCGCTTGCCGTTCCGCCATCCCAGCGTGATATTATATTCGCAGGTGTTATTTTAAAGTTTATTCAGATGTGCTTGAGCCTGTTTTTGCAATTAGAACACATACCGGAGGAAACATCGTAGTGTTCCTCGCAAACGATCGCTCCGCAGAACACGCACGAGTGCGGATGTTTCGTTGCCTTCCCGCATATCGAACATAAGCCCGAAATCATTCTATCCTTTCCTTCTACCTTCTTTGATTTCCGCTCTCCTTTCAATCAAGAGATAGGCGAGTATCGAAAACAACGCTATTGCCAGAAGGGCTATCATTATCTCGTTTATCGGGATATTTTCCAATCCAGGCGTTATCTTTCGCTTGGTGGCATTCGTGTACTTTATTATATCCCTGCAGTTTTCGAGCGCAGTTTCGGTGAGCTCACTTGCCCTTTCAAGGTTATCCTGGCTGAGTTCCCTTTCAGCCTCGAAGATGAGCTCTGTCAGATCCAAACATTCGGGGTTGTCCTGGAACAAATCCTTTGTCAACTGCATCCTTTCCCGGAGTCTCGTCTGATTGAAAAGCGGTCTCAGGTAAATCGTTGTTGACTGGCTGAATTTAGGATTTGTCACGGCTCCCGTTATCTTTATCTCATAATTGCCCTTTGTGAGCTCGTGGGTGGTTATGGTCAGATTGCTGCTAGCGTTCTCCCCGACACTGAGCTGGCTCACGTTTCTCATAGTGAAATCGAGCGAAATCTCCTTGCTCTCGTTCACGTACGACATTATATTTATATCTTTCAGCGTAACTTCTCCTGTGTTTTCAAAGGTAACTTTCACGGATGTTTGGTTGTACGAGCCTACTCTTCCCAGAGGGGAAACGGTTATGGTCAGCGAGGCGATTTTCGTTTCAGTGGTGGTGTAACCGCCTCCTCCTACCTGCTGGACAATCGTTTCGGTTTCTTTTTCACTATAGCTCACGTTGAGTGTTATGTTATTACTGGATACATTGTATTCAGAGTCGTTTACGGTGAAAATTATATATTCTATTCCGTACCAGTCATATTCAGGAACAAACGTAAGACCTCCTGTCCAATTCGGGACCACGGTGGCCGGACTGCTCTGGCCTCCCACCTGAACAGATGCCATATGCGATGGTAAGGTATAGGTTATGGTCAGGTTGTTATCGTCATTCGAAACGTTGTTATGGTTGTCAGGGTCTCTAACATAATAAGTGAAGTTCGGATAAAGATACTTGGGGTTGTTCATGGGCCATTCCTGTGGGGGTATGGAGAAAACAAGTTCAGGCGCTCTGTTCGTGTTTAATATGGTGACGTCAAATTCATCGGAGTCGGTTAAGTATGAATCGGTAACCTCGAGTCTGAATGTCCAGTTCCCCGATTCTTCAAAGTCAGTCTCGTAATTCCAAGAGTTATCATCTTGACACTCGTCCACACTGCCTATTTGGGTTCCGTTCTTATACCATGTACAGTAGAGGTAGTCACCATTAAGATCAGTCACGTTTATCAAGAAGATGATGGTTGTGTTTTCGTTGACAACATTACTCGGAACAGACCAGATTATGTCAGCAAAAGGAGGGTAGTTCACGGAAGATATCGTGAAATCAACAAGCTTCGATCTGGTCGCGTTGTGAGGGTTAATCGTATTTCCACTGTCCCTCACGGTCACGTTTATCGTGTAATTCCCCACTTCACCACTTTCGAAATCACTCGTTCTGTTTATCACGCCCGTCGTGTAGTTTATATCGAAAATTGAACAGTTCGTACCATTCACCCTCGAACAATTAACGAATGTGAGATTGTAAAAGAAAGGGATATCGCCCTCCTCATCGGCTGTGATCGAACTGAGGTTCATGAAGTATGTCGAGTTTTCAAAGCCGGTCCTGTTCGTGAAGTTGAAGTCAGGAGGATCGTTGACAGCGTTTATCGTTAGGTTGAACTCCTCCCAGTCGACAGAGCCGTTGCTGTCGGTAACGCTTATGTTCAAGACATACGTGAAATTATACGTATCATTCGCCCACGAATCATTGGTTGCGGTGAAATTAACGACCCCAGTTGTTGGATTTATGGCGAACAGAGGAGGACCGGTGATGAACGTTAGGTTATACGTTAGGCTATCTCCATACGGCGTTTCCGTATCTACATCTGTCGTGTTATTCCCCACGTTGCATACGTATTCGATGTCTTCGTTAGTGGAGTTCGCGCATGAGAAGTTCAGGACGGGCGGGTCGTTTATGTTGTAAACGGTGAAATTCACCAGGATGGAATCCTCCCTGTCCCACGTATCGTTGACGATAATCTTGACCGTGTAGTTACCGACCTGCGAATTATTCACGGGGGTGTAATTCATTATCCCCATCGCCGGACCCGGAGGCCAAAGGCTGTTGTTAGTCTCTACGGGGAAGAGCGTGTTGTTAAGGAGCGTAGAGTTGTAGTAGGTTTCTGACCTGAACGTTAGGTTGTCGGTTGCGTTGTCAAGGTCTGTTGCGTTAATCGAGAGGAAGAAGGACTGGTTCTGGGTGGCGGTCTGGGGAGGAACGGATGTCGTTATATTCGGCCGGTAGTCCGGGACGACGGTGAAGTTGAAGAATACCCAATCGGTGAGGTTCCCGCCGTCCTTGACGGATATGTTAAGTGTGTAGTTCCCAGAATCCTTTCTCAAAGGATTTGTGTAATTTATAACCCCTGTCTGGTTGTCTATTGTGAAAATCGAGCAATTTGTATCGCTTTGGTTGAACGTCTTGTTACAATAGGTGAAATTAATTTCGAATGTTAGCGTCCCGTTCACAGGATCGTTGTAAGGGACGTAGGACGGGAAATCATCCGGGTCTGTTGTGTTCTCCCCGACATCACAATAGTGTTCAAGGCCCTGAACAGAGTAATTATTACAAACGAAGCTGAGGTTCGGCTGGTCGTTTATGTTCGTAACCGTGAAGTCGACGAGGATCGAATAGTCTCCATTCGCCCTGCCGTCGTAAACCGAGATGTTTACCGTGTAATTACCGACCTGGTTGTTTCCAATAGATGTGTAATTCATTGTGGCGTTTCCTAAACTCGTTCCGTTATCAAGGTATGACGTTTCATTGAAGGTTATAGGGAAGAGGCTCGAGTTTGGATAAACGGAAAGATTCCTGTAAAGGGTTGTCGTGTTGAAAACCAGCGTCCCGTTGTCTATGTCACTCGCGTTTATAATCAGAATTCTGTTTTCGTTTTGTGCCCAGAACTGGTCCGGAACGGGATCGATAACAGGAAGGTCGTTTATATCGGTAACACTGAAATTCTCTACCTGCCAGCCCGTTTCATTCGCCAGCCACGTGTATGGAGGGGTGGATGTTCCCGTCAAGTTATCTCCTGGGTCTGTTACGGTGTAATTTATAGTGTACTCTCCAACATCCAAATTCGTGAAGTTGCTTGTCCTGTTTATTTCACCTGTCGTGTTGTTTATAGTGAACAAATTCGAACACTCCGTTAGATTCGTGTGTTCTGAGTTGAATGGCCTGTAACATTCGAGAAAAGTGATATTGAAAAAGAACGGCCCGCTCGGGGTTTCCTCATCCGTCGCGTCAATATCGTTGTAGAACGAAGAATTCTGGTAGGAACTGGAGGGGAGGTTTTGGAGGTTTGGTTCGTCATTCACCGCGTTAACTATGAAAGTCTTGTTAGCAACCGAGCCATCACCTTCTGGATCCTGGACCGTAAGCGAGACCTCGAACTCGCCGCAACCAGAATCACTCGTAACGTCAACTGTGATAGCCCCTGTTGCTGAATTAATATCGAACCCATTGAATTCAGTTCCGGAAACGTAACTGTAGATGAGGTTGTTTTCATCGATGTCATCTATATCATAACAATCCGTGCTGAAATCATGTGGGCATGCTGTGTCTTCAGAGCAATTTTTGTCTGCGAGGGGAACGTATATGCCCGCAGGCGTGTTAAAAACTGTTATGTTATCTGTTGCGTTGATCACACCATAACCTTGCGAAGAACCGTTGCACGTGGTATTCCAGTAATAAAACCCCCTTGAAGCGAAAGACTTGTTGTATTCGTAAAGCAGGGAAGAGGGGTTGAACCACATGTTCACGGAAGATGTCCACCCCCCTGAAATGTTGAAACTTATGTTGCATTCAACCCCTGACCCGTTTATGGACTCTTCTGAAGTGAGATTCGTGTAGTTCGCGAAAAACTCCGGAAGGGTTGTGGAACTCGGACCGCTTCCTAACGGACTCCCATTAGCAT
>JAGMCY010000117.1 GCA_023128965.1 Candidatus Aenigmatarchaeota archaeon
AAGACACCTCCAAATTAAACACGTTCCCGTATGTTTGTTTTTGTTTAATTTATGGTACTAGTATTTAAATGTTTATGGTTGAAACCGTGTGATATTGCGTATATAACAGTGTTATATTTGTTTTTTAAAACCATGATTCACTTTTTAATCATGGTGCGTGCAGATAAATCCAAGTCTTATGGTCGTGGTGAGCAACCGGTCACTTGCGATGCTTTATCTGTCGGCATTACTAAAGATTCTGTATATTCTTTACCTACATTTGATCATCCTACGTTTAATCGTATTTACGGTAAATTTTCTGAATGCCTTGGACGCCTCAAAGGCGATAGAGAAAAGGGTAGGGTAATTCACGGGTTTTGCTCTAAAGTTTACGAAAAATATGATACGGGTAAAATAAAGAAGTTAGGCAGAAGCTTTAATCAAATAGTTGGAAAATACTCTAAAGGTATCCAAAGTAAAAAAATAGCTGAAAGTCCCAGATTTGTAAGTCTTGAGGTAGATTTTGCAAATTACTTGAAGGCTCTCTTAACAGGCTCAGATGTGCTTAAAACGAACAGCGAAAGATCGGACCTTACAGAACAGGATCTTAGCCCGAGTGTCACCGCAGCAGCAAATTACAGGTGGTGTTTAAGAGAAATGAAAGAGACGTTAGAATCTCTAAAAAAGGAATTAAAATCTTTATACTAGTTTCTGATTTTTATTCAGTCTTCCACATTATTTAATTATGGACGTGGATTGGATCGTGGGGATAATGGTATTCCTGATTTTTGTCGGTTGGGCTTTCTCGTATTACTTCGCGCTGTTCGAGGAGGAAGGAAACCAGTTCGGGGTTGCGGCGGAGATCGAAAGGGGGAAGATCATGGACTTCCTCTTGGTTGATGTTTACGGGGCCCCCGTTAGATATGATTCCCCGGATGTGGTGAACAACGGGGTTCTGAAAGCGAAATCGGTATGGTATGCAGGGGAGAAGAATTCGACTAGGGTTTTTTCAGGGAGCCAGTCCCTTCCCTGCAGGGTTTCGGGAGACGACCTCTACTGGGAAGCCGATCTGGCGGGCGGTTCCAATTACTTCAGGATTCAGATCGCGGACGTTAACGAAACGATGAACTGTACCGGAACGTTCGGGATCTCCTCCTTTAATCTCACGATTCCCTGGGCTTTCGAGAAAAAAACGATTCTTTCCCTCACGAAGATAAACGAGATGGAGAACACGGACTACGAGGTCTTTAAAGATTCGCTCAACCTGAACGAGGATTTCAGGATAAAGGCTGAGAGGCCAGGAGGGGATACGGAATACGGAAGGTCGATACCTGAGGGAGCCATCAACGTGCATTCAAAGGAGTTCCGAAAGCTGGTATTCGAGACCCCGGAAATCGTCAACGTAACGATAGCAATATGGTAAGGTGAAAGTTTCGAATGACATAGGCTTTGCCTATGTCGTCATACTGTCTCATGAGGTGAAGTACATGAAAGGGTTTTGGAGGACTATGGAGAGCGTTTTCGCGGTTATCTTACTCATGGGTTTCCTCCTCACGATAGGGAGCCCGTATTTCACAGGACCCGCTGACATAGACCTCAGTTCAGTTGGTTACGAAAAACTGAAAGATCTCGATAGTAGGGACGAGCTGAGGGTTTACGTGGCGAGCAAGGATTACGGAACCCTGAACTCGAAGATCGAAATCCCCGGTTACAATCATTCGATAGGGATATGCGATTACGGAGGGGATTGCGTGGGGGAGTATCCAGATTCGGAAAACGTGATAGTTTCGACTTACGTGATTTCGGGGTATGACAAATACGAACCATACGAGGTGAGGCTTTATATCTGGATCTAAGGGTGGGATGATGAAGGGTCAGTTTTTCCTGGTGGGGGTATTCTCCCTGATTTTATTATTTTACATGGGAATCTCTGCTTACCTTTCTCCCTCCTATGCGGGCGCTGTGACAGAAGAGGGGATCTCGAATCTCTTTGACAACATAGAGAATGAATACCCGAGGGCCTTTAATTTCGGGCTGAACGTTTCGGAACCAGTTGAAACCCTCATCAACTTCACGGATTTCGCTATGAACATAACGAAAGGCAGGGGTTTCGATCCCGAATTTTTATGGCTGATCACGGAGAACGTCAGCGATGATCTGAACATAACAGTCGGGAATTTCTTGGGGTATTCGGCTTACGTTAACCTCAACGTCTCGGGGAATACGAAAGTTATCTACGTAAATAAAGGGGATACGAATTCCTCGCTCTTCGCCTCGCCGCCGTCCGAATTCGAACTCCGTTTAAGCTTTAATACCACGGAAAAGAATCTATTATTAGAGAAGTACAAAGCGAACCTTTATTTGATTTTGGAGCTGAGGAAGGGGGAGGACAAGATAATCGGGGAGATAAAGGCATGAAGGGCATAAGCTTGATTTCGGGCGTTTTGTTCACGGCCTTCCTTATAGCTGCAACCGCTATCGTGTACTGGACGGCTGTCCCGGTCATACAGAAAATGCAGTGCGCAGCCACGATGGACAAGATGAAGGCATCTTTTGTGAATCTCGATAAGGTCGTGCAAACCGTCGCCTCCGAGGGCGAGGGGTCGAAGAGGACGATAGATTTCAACATAGACGAAGGCGAAATCTACATAAGCGGCGACAACGACACGATATACTGGACGTATGAATGCAATGCAGAGATATTTTCTCCCAGAACCTTCCAGACATTCGGTAACCTCATAATAGGTTCAAATATGGACACGGGAGCCTACGAATCCTCTTGCCAGGGATACGATTCATTCGTCCTCGAGAACGAACACCTGAAGGTCTGCCTGAAGAAGGTGGGTTCTCCTGGTAACAAAACCTATTACAACATATCCGACGTGCTGTTGCTGGTCTATCATAAAGATATAGGTGAGGTCCTTCCGTTGGAATACCTTGAGATCACGCTGGACGACGACCAGACATCGAGTACAGGGAATGGATACACGAAACTCGTTCGCTCCGGCCAGCATCTCCCTTACGGGGAGGTAACGGCCTATATGGAATCGGATTACGGGATAACGTATTCGATAAAATTCGTACTCGAATCCGGCGAGGATTTTCTGATAATAAGGGGTGAGTGAATGAAGGGGGTTTCGCCGTTGATTTCGACCGTCCTGCTGATAGGAATCGTAATCCTGATGGCAACGGTTATAGGACCATGGGCCCTGAGAATCGCGACAGAGGCGTCTGAAGGGGCGAAAACTGATGTCGAGCGGGACATGATATGCAGGCAGACTTCATACGCCTTCGACAGCGATTACGGGAACTCCGGTGTAGTGAGCAACTTCAGCGGAACTAACGGAACTGTTAGCGTGAAAATCATAAACACCGGCTCGCAGAATCTCTATAACTTCTCTTTCGAGCTTTTGATGCAGACCCCGGCAGGCCTGAAGTTTATAATCCACCCTGATGTCAACATAACAGCCGATACCCAGAGAACCAAAGCGAATCCCATGAAACCTGGATATGAATGGATTATTGATGCGGATGTCACGAACGTAAATGATACGTGGTTTTTGACAGAGGTGAAACTGATAAATGACGTCTGCCCGAGAATTTCGCCTTCTGTGGAACTGTAAATCGGCTAGAAAGAATCATGCAATTCCAATATTCTTTTTTCAACAATTTCCATTTCATTTTTATGGTATTTTTGGATGCCTTCATAGGGAGGTCGCATATCCCATTCGACCCCTAAAAAAACACGGACCGAATCAATTTTGTCAGGTATCTCGCCCTTTAAATAATCACTTGAACCCATGCTCCACCCTTTAATGATATTGCTTATTCATTTAAATTTATATTCCGCCGTTCAATAGATTATTGTGGGTAAATGGCTGAGAATGAAGGTTCCAGAGGGAAGTGGAAAGACATAATGGACAAGCTTTCCTCGATAGAAGATCTCCAGAATTTAACGCAGCTCGATGTAATCAATCTGAAAAACGAAATAGAAAAAATAAAACTCGTTTCCCCTTCTCCGGTGCCTCCGGATATCCAGGAGAAAATAGTAGAGCTCGAGAAAATTGCGAATCATGTTGACATCCTCAAGAAATGGAAGCAGACAGTGGAAGAGGTGAAATTCCTCCGCTCGAAAGTCATGAAAGCTCCTCCCTCCCGGGATACGGATGAAACAAAGAAGATTGCCACTAATGAGATGGAGGAAATGAGGAAGGAGATAGA
>JAGMCY010000118.1 GCA_023128965.1 Candidatus Aenigmatarchaeota archaeon
CGAGCCGAGATGGATGTGGGACTGGACTGGTGATCCAATCCAGATGTATTACAACAGGATTGCAATTCACGAGAGGACGTCCGGGAGGTTCACGAAAATCCTACTTTCGGTTAAAATGGTCGGCTTCAAGGCAAAGGCCAAGAACGAGGGGACCTTCAGGATGGAGGTCGAGCCGACAGTGAGGCACGTATTTGAAGGTAATCGCTTTGTGATGTTCATGTGGTGGATATACTGGCATCTGTTTTACAACACCGTACGACAGAGCATGATAGAGCGCTGCAAGATGATGGCTGAAAAGTTCATAGCCGTCATAAAAGAGATGTACGGGACAGGGTCCATAGAAACGGAATGATCTTATCTACTCATTTTTGTTAAGCATAACATTTTTAAGTAATAAAGGACAAAATAACTTCTATGAAGACCGATATCCTTGATGTCTTGATAGAGCTCGCGAAGCGTAAGGGAAAAATCACGACAACCACGCTATCGAAAAAACTCGGTTCTTCCCAGCAGACCATTTCCAGAAAGATCAGGGAGCTCGATGACCAGGGGATGATAGCGAGAACTCCACATCACAATGGTCAGGTCATAGCCCTTACCGAAAAGGGGAGGGGATTCCTGAGAAAGAGGTTTTTGGAATTGAGGGATATTATCGAGTATTCAAAAGGTGAAGGCATTTCATTCGGCGGGAACCTGGTATCGGGCTCTGGCGAAGGAAGGTATTACATAGGGCAGGACAAGTATTTCCTCCAGTTCCACGACAAACTCGGTTTCCGCCCGTTCTTGGGGACATTGAATATCAGGATGAAATCGGTTCATGATATAAGGACGAAGAACGAGATGGAGAAGATAAAACCAATCGTTGTCGAAGGTTTCAAGAAAGAAAAGAGGACGTTCGGGGACATACAATGTTACCCATGTGTTGTGAACCGTAGGGTAAAGGGGGCGGTTGTGATTCCCGATAGATCTCACCACCCCCCAGATGTTCTTGAGGTAATAGCACCTGTTTATCTGAGAAAAACCCTTTCGCTTAAAGAGAACGATTACGTGCATGTGGAGTTGAGATTGTGAAGAGAACAACAATCCTCACATCAGCGGGCATGCTGGCAGCGATATCTATCGTTTTTCAAATAGTCCACATAGGATATCCCACTCAATGGGGGATGTGGATAGATTTCGTTGCTATCCCCTGGGTTATCGCGTATTTCCTTTTCGGCTGGAGGGGAGCTTTTACAGTCTCTGTCATCTCAGCCATCCTCATAACCCTCGTCGCTCCTAGCACGTGGCTTGGGGCGGTTATGAAATGGGTAGCGACATTCCCCATGTGGTTTGTTCCCTTTGCATGGCAAAAAATCTCGAAACTAAAACTTCAGGACTTTCGCAGACTCAATGTCGTAATAATATGCTTGATCTTGGCGATAATCCTTAGGGGTTTGCTGGTGATACCGCTGAATTACTTTTACGCAATACCCATATGGACGGGCATGAATCCTTTTCAGGCGATGGAATTCTTGCCATGGTGGATACTATTCGGTTTGAACGCCATACAGGGGACACTCGAATTCGTTGTCGCATGGTTCCTTGTTTTCAGGTCCAGACTTGAAAGGTTTGCAATATGGGAATAAATATTCAAAACCTGAATTTTGCTTATTCAGAAACTCCAATACTCAAAAACATAAACCTTGAGGTAAACGATGGGGAATTCGTGGGGATAGTGGGTTCCACAGGTTCCGGAAAAACCACATTCGCCTTCTGCCTTAACGGGGTGATACCACACCTGATCCGGGGGAAGTTCTCGGGCGATGTCGAGGTTTCGGGCAAGAACACAAAATCCTTCGAGGTTTTCGACCTCGCCAAATTTCTGGGTTTAGTTTTTCAGGACCCTGATTCTCAGATATTCTCCATCACCGTGGAAGACGAAATCTCCTTCGGGCTTGAGAATATGGGTATCAAAAGAAATGAAATAAAGAAAAGGGTTGAAAGCGTAATGAACGCTTTGAAAATAAAGAATCTGAGGGACAAAGAAACGTTCGCTATTTCCCAGGGCCAGAAGCAGAAGGTATGCATGGCGAGCGTGTTAGCGATGAACCCTGAAATACTCGTTCTTGATGAACCCACCTCCCAATTGGATTTCAGGGGAACGAGGGGGATATATGAGATTTTGAGGGATTTAAACAGGAAAGGAAAGACCATCATAGTCATAGAGCACAAGGTCGATTGGCTGTTGAAATACGCGGACAGAGTTCTCGTTCTAAACAATGGGAATTTCGTGATTGACGGTGAACCAAAAGAGGTATTCAGGAACCCCGCGCTCGAAAGAATAGGGGTTGAAATCCCAAAGGCGTTCAGAATCGAAAAATTCCTTAAAAGATCCGGTATCAAAATGGATTTTGAAAAACTGATCAGGGTGTGATTATGCTAAAATATAGCGAAGGGGAAAGCTTTTTCCATAAACTCGATCCAAGAACCAAGTTGTTTTTCTTCATTTCCCTTTCCGTTCTTTCTCTGCTTTCCACCAGCATTATTTACCTTTCTTCCGTCTTTGCCTTCACCCTGATTGTTTTCCTGGCAAACAGGTTATCCTTCCAGAAGATTAAAAGTTTCTCAAAATTTTTCATAATACTTTCAATATTTGTCGTGATACTTCAGGGGTTTTTCTACCCCCTGGGTAAAACCATCCTTTCCCCAATCCCCATAACTTTAGAAGGGCTTGCTTTCGGTTTCGCAATTTCCTTACGTTTGTTCACGATTCTGCTTTCCCTCTCGGTCTTGATGCTCACGACAAAACAGAAATACCTCCTGGAAGCGCTCGGAAATTTCATCCCGAAGGACTTCGCCCTTTCCTTGACCACAGCATTCAGGTTCATCCCCATAATAGAGGAGGAAGCGAGAACTATCATTATCTCCCAAGAAGCGAGGGGTCTGAAAAGGAGGGGAAAAATGAAATTGACGGCGTATTTCCCAATAATAGTCCCGTTGTTCGCTAAGGCTCTTACACGCGCGAAAAACCTTGCGATTTCAGTCGAATCCCGCGGGTTCGGAAGAAAGAGGACGAAGTACGATCTTAAAATGAAACCAAAAGACTGGCTGGTTGTCGCAGGGACGCTGGCATTCGGGTTATGCCTTCTCTTTTTTCACCCAGTGTAATAATACTCCCCCATTTCCTTCTGCTCCCTATCCTTCTGGGAATCAGGTTTGTTCGCTCGCGCTCGTCCTGTCTGGGGATCCCTCCGGAACGTTACCCCTAATTTTCGTAAGAAATTGTTCATCCCGTCCTTCATCTCGCAGGGTTTTCTCCCTAAACCTTCCTTTCCCCCTTCACCCTCGAACACCATTATCCTGTCCGCTATAGAATCTATAACCTGCAGATCATGATCCACCACGAATGCGGAGATCTCGTTATCCTCGATATGATTTCTTATGATCTTCGCCATCTTCAACCGCTGTTCCACATCTAGGAACGCAGAAGGTTCATCTAGCAGGAGTATCTCGTGTTCCTTCCCCAGTGCACAGGCGATGAACACAGCCTGCAGTTCGCCTCCGGAGAGGTTTTTCATTTTCTTCTCAAGGTTCCTCTCGATTCCCAGTGATGAAAGAATCCTCTTGAATTCACTGTCCTGAAGTTTCTTCCCCACGTTCACCTCTATGTATTCTTTTGTCTCGAGTTTCCCCTCTTCCTTTTCCAGAACAAGCCTTTGGGTTTTATATGAAAGTTTCATTCTCACGAACTCCCCGCTGTCCGGTTTAAGTTCGCCCACCAGCATGCGGATAAACGTTGTTTTCCCGATACCGTTCGGTCCCAGTATCCCTATCACTTCTCCCTTGTGGATCTCGCCGGGTTCTGTTCGAAGGTCGAAATCCTCGAAGGATTTCTCGAATCCTGAGAACTCCAGGAAAAGCCGGTCTTTTCCCGGTGTGCGGGCGCTCTTCGAGAAAACGATCGGTTTGTCCCTGAAGCGGACGTTCTCCTCCCTTATATACCCCTCCAGATAAGTGTTTATCCCCACCCTCACGCCATACGGGTTTGAAACCACCCCGAACGTCCCCGGCTTCCCGTAGAGCATGTGGACGTGATCGCTCAGGTAATCGAGTATCGCAAGATCATGTTCAACCACCATAACCTCCTTTATTTTCGAAAGGTTTCTGATCTCCTTTGCAACGAGAAGCCGCTGCTTAACATCAAGATAACTCGAGGGTTCATCGAAGAAATAAAAGTCATGCTTCTTCGACAAAACAGCGGCTACCGCGAGCAACTGCAGTTCGCCTCCGGAAAGGGTTTTCACATTCTTTTCCAGCATTTCCTGAATTCCCAGTCTTTCGACAACCTTTTCGTAACCTACATGTTTTTTGAGCAGATTCTTCACACTCCCCTTCCACGTATTCGGGATGAGGTCAACATGTTGCGGTTTATACCCTATCTCCACCCCCTTTCTGGCGAGAACTTCAAGATAATCTTGCAGTTCCGTTCCCTTGAACTTCTCTATTATGGAATTCCAGGGGACCTTCTTGCTGAACAACCCAACGTTCGGTTTGAGATTCCCTGAGAGGATGTTGAGAACCGTTGTTTTCCCGATACCGTTCGGGCCGATAAGGCCCGTTACCATGTTCCTCCTTGGAATCGGGAGCCTGTAGAGGGCGAACTGGTTTTTCCCGTATCTGTGAATAGGATCATCTTCAAGTTCTTTCGGGAGGTTAACGACGGATATCGCGTTGAAGCCGAGTTTTTCGCACGCCTTCGAACATATCCCGCATCCTATACACAACTCCTCGTTGAATACAGGATACGAATCTTCACCTTTCACTATGCATTCTTCCCCGGACCTGTTGATAGGGCATATCTTAACACACTTATACCCGCAGCTGCCGTACCTGCATAACTCCTTGTCATGAACCACTATTCTCTTTTTTCCCATGAAAACACCAGAACCAATTATTCGTTCATCACTACTGAATCCTTGCCGAACATAAGGTTCACAACCTCGGCAAACGATCCCTTCGACATCGGGATTTTCCTTCCCCTGGGTATTATGACCTTCAAAACCTCTTTTTCCGGTTTGTATATTATGTTCAATCCGATAACCGGGATGGGATTTACAAGATTCTGAATGAATTCCCTCACATCCTCTGACTCCTCCACAACCCTGAGCGGTTTCTCAACCAGTTTCGAGAGTTTCTTGATCATCACTCCATCCTTCCCCACCAACCTCGCTCCGTCCCCTTTCCTGCATACGATAACCGATATTTTCTCCCCCTCGATCACCTTTTTTATCTCAACCTCCTTCAATGGCTTGAAGGTTTTCGAAATTTCATTTATTACCTTCGAAACCTTGATATCACTTTCCGTTATCTTCCCTTCGTCCAGTTTCTTCTTGCACGCCATGCACAATATATCCGAGTTCAGGCAGACATTACAAAGTGGGGCTTTCATGCGCATCACTCCCGAGTTTTTAATTTATTTAAGAAGAAGGTTTAAATTTCGAACTCAAGAATCCTCCTACAAAAGACCCTAGCATGTCTACCCCCCAGTCAATCACATCTCCGACCCTGTAAGGGAGGAGATATTGTATGGTTTCGCACAACCCTCCAATGAGCGATCCGATCACGATAGATAAAAGAACGGATTCTTTCCCGCTTAAAAAATACCTGAAGACCCTGTGAAGAAGGAACCCATAAACTGCGTACGCCACAAAATGCTCGAGATCACCCAGCCTCATAAAATCAATCCTTACGAAATCTATCGAGGGAAGGAAAGAAAACCAGAGAAGAACAAACGTTCCCAAAACAACGAGCGAAAGATAAACGTAGAATTTCCGATCTATCTCCATACTTCCACTTTACTCCCGCTATTTGACCTTCTTCCTTACAAAGAGCAGGCTGACCCCGAATATCAGTACGATAAATGCCGCCGTGACTATCAGCCAATCATAGAAATGTTCGGATTCAACCACGTCCTTGATCATCGATTGTATAGCTCCCCCGATATCCGGTATGAAGGTCTCTGTCTCTTCCTCGGGTATCTCAACGTCATCATCACTTTCATCTTCTTCCCAAACTTCTCCCAACCCCTCACTTTCAAAAACCTCTGCTTGACCTGGAAGATCGCTGGGGTTCAGACTGCTCGGAGGAACGTAACCACTTTCCAGAGGACAGTTGGTTCCGTCCTGATTAAGGAAACTTAAAATTTTTATCTCGGTGTTTCTGTATATGTCATTCTTTCCAAGCAGGTAATCATTCTCCCCGAAGAGAACGAGAGGAACATTGTTAGGCAGACCGTAAGTCTCCCTGTACGCATCGAATACGTCCATGTTTCCCTGACCGGCATCGATATTGTATTTTATTGCCGTCAGGTTCAGATACTCATACATGAGACCATCCATAAATGTATCAGTCAGCCCGCAATCATCCCCGCATGCGTATCCAGTGAAGTAAACAAGGCATACCTCGTTCCCCTGCGCGCGAACATTAGAAACCAGGAATAACATCACCAAAAAAACTATCGACTTCTTCATACTACTCACCCCCATATCCTCACCTCCATTATCGCTGGGCCCCACATGGACGGGATCTGCGATATGAAATCCGACTTGAATTCGACCTCCTCCGTGATCTCCAGATCAACAGGATTGATGTTTGAACCGTCACCATCTCCGGTTGGACCAGAACTGTTGTAAGTCATGTTGGCAACATTCGGGTTCAGATCATTTATGAAGTTCAGAGCATTCATAAGTTTCATGAACCCGTTGTCTATGGAATCGTTATTAGGATCGAAAATATCATCCGGATTAGGTCCTATCTCCACCGTTATCGAACTTTCCGGTATGTTGTCCCCATTAGAATCGTAATATATCGTTGGTCTCGATCCCTCAGCCTTCGGGAAAATATCACTGTATGTTGTCAGGCTGATCCCGGTTATACCGAGCGTGTAAATAACCCTGTCATCCGGCGAGCCACCCAAACCGTCCGGAAGGGAAGGATATAGACCTGTTCCTATTTTGAAGGAGTTGTTCCCTCCTGGTATGAGAAGGTTCGGCGGGATCTGTATGATATAGGGGTCTCCGAGTTCCTCGTAATCATCCGAATAGTTCCCCAGCCAGTAAACCCTTGTCCAGTTCTGGTTTGGTGTGTTCGAAGAATTGACCCACAACCTGTCTGTCCAGTAGTATGAGGAATATGAAGTCATCTTCGAATCGAGAACATTTGTCACGACCTCCGTGTTGCTCGGAATTATGAACCACCCTTCCTTCGTCCCTGTTACGTTATCCGTTATGATAGTCTCCCCTGTCGATTGTCTCAGCCTCGGGGACTCGAACCCCAGAGTCAGCTCCCCGTATTCCAGTGTTCTGACAACCGGTGTGTAGTTGAACGATATGAAAGAATCTGTGTAAAGAACATTATCCAGAGAAACGTTCCCGCTTATGTTGAAAATCTGGGCATCGTAAGTCGCATTCGCTATGTCCTCGGCTATATCCTGGTAAATCTCCTCTAACTCCTCCGCATTCGTGCTGTTGTAGAACTTGTTGCAGTTCGGGATCCAGTCACCAGCTGAACAATCCCAACAGGCTATTCTCTCTAGCGTGTCCATGTTAGCTCCCGAGCCGAAAGCAACAGAATACACTGTTATACTGTGGTTGTCCCTGGCATCACATGCCATATCTATCGCCTCGTCGCTCGCTTGATCTTGAGTACACCACCCTGAAGTACACCTGTTAGCACTCCCGTCGCTCATGACCAGCATCGCTTTGTATCTTTTCATGGTGTAGTTCAGTTCAAGATCGAACTTAGCACTCTGGTCGTCGTTGTTGCGGAGTTTCACAGCTATAACGTTGTCCCCGCTACGGAAATACGATTTGCTTACGACTATCCTTTCCCTGACCTTGACGTCATCCACGTAAAACCTTTCTTGATCCCAACTTGATCTGGAGCCGAACTTTATCGTGAAGTTTTCAACCATGTTGTAGTCTGACAGGTCTATTATGTATTGGAGGTATCCATCGTAAAAGTATGTGCTGTCGTATGATCTAACTATGTTCCAGTTCCCGTCCCAGATCCACATATCCGAATACTCATTGCTTTCGATATTGTCAGTTCCTGTCCTCCACCAATAGGAAAGTATTTGGTTTTCTCGCTCGGAAAGGTTAAGGTATGTTTCCGCGTAACCATACGAATCCATGTCCCTGAAAACCAGAACATCCGTTCCGCTGTGGGCGGGATAACCAGACTGGTCGCACATCATATAAACTTCCTGTCCTGCATCATCTATGAACCAGTAGCCTGGAGATATGTTTAAATCCGTACCGTCAACCTGGTTCGCCCCACCTCCATAATAGCTCTCGAAATCGTCATAGAAAACGTTACCTCCCATGTTCCAGTAGGTCGCGTTATGCTCCTCCGTGTCGTTGTTTATCAGATAACCGTTCAGGTATACCTCAGCGTTGTCATCTGAGAGGACGAACAGTTCCCCGAAATCTATCAGATCGGGATCGGTTAAGTTGAAATGCTTCCTGAAGTAATAGTTCCCGTTGTTATCCCCTATATCGGTATCAACGCCGCCGAAACCGAGTATAGCGTCACCTTCGTTCCAGCCCGAATCCGTGTAGTTGTATTCGGTCCAGGACGTCCCGTTTATGGCAGGCGGGTCGCTCAAAGGGTAGCTCGTGTTGTAAAGCCAAGAGGATTTCGAAGGGATAATGTTTTTAACGATTTTTGAATCCACCAGCATATTGGCTGCGCTTTTTATACCGCATGATATGCAAGTTGTGGCAAATTGTACAGCTTGATACCCGTCTATTTGGGATTCAAGAGAAGCGCTGTCATTGCTTAGAAGATGAGTTAGGGCAAGGGTATTATTATAACTCACGAGACCGACCCTGCTCCCCGTGTAGTTGATGATGGTATTTACGAATTCCTTGTCGACATCTTTCGCCACGTCCAGTCTCCTGTTTTGACAACCGCTTGTTCCCGAATCACAATCTGAGTATGGGCATGAGGGACTTTCAACATCGCAGGTGCGCATGCTACCCGAAAGGTCGGTTATAAGAACGGAGTCGCTCGTGCTCTCGCCGCCGATGAATGCGAAGGTCTCCGTCCCGAACCTTATGGGGATCGTGGCGTTGCTCAGACTACTGATTAGATTTGGCTTCCCCCCGAAGATGCTGGATATTTCGGAATCGTTTATGTACACGTCCTGCTCCCCGGTCTCGTTGCTCCTGTAGATCTCCTCCGCTCCTATGAAGAAATAGACCGGGATTCCCTGGTTGTTCATGCTGAGGTTGTTGTAATAATGCAAGCGTGCGCTTATGTTGTTCAGCGTGCCGGGGACGTAAAAGGAAGAATAAAGGTTGATTATGCCCCTTATGCCCGGGAAGTAATATTTGCCGATCCTCGTATTCCCAGTGTAAACGTATTCACCCTCCGTGAGTTCAGAGGTCTTGTAGGTGACTTTCAGATACCCGCCTCCTATGTAGTTGGTTATGTTTTCCGTGAAGTTTATCTCCACCGTGTTGTTCCCCCCTATGAAATACGAGCAGAACGAAGGATTGATAGTTTCCGAGCAAACGGTCCAGTTGTTTGCGGAGAAGTTAACAGCGGTTTTGTTGTAATCCCCCAAGAAGTTCCCGTTGACGTAGAGAGTGAAATTGTTCCCGACATTCATCTCCATGTAAACATCCGTAATGTTCGCGTCTACCGGAAGTGGGATGATTTTCGTCACGTTTCCCTCGCCTACATAGCCCCCGAAATAAGTGAAATACGAATTGGCTTTGCTCACCTTTGTCAGGTAGACCCTCGCCAGGTAACCGTTTACAGGTTTCGTTTTCTCGTAACCGGAAACAATCGTTGAGAGCCTCGCGAGGAAATCCGAGTAGTCCGGTTGGCTGGAATATATCGATTCGCTGTCGAAGAGAATCTCATAACTCAAACCAGTCCCGTTAAGGATGTTTTCAAATATCTCCTTCGTTAGGTTTTCCGCATAACTCTGGTTCCCCTCTGCCCAGAAAGAGCCTATTACATCGAGAATCGTCCTGCTCATGTCGTCCTCTCCCAATCCGTAGTCGTTTAGATTCACGATATCTGAAACCGCCTGAATTTTCGTTTCTTCAAGGATGTTCGCCAGGTCTTTACCCGCGTAGTAATACCTTTGATAGCGGAGCTCAGAGGAAGAGTAGGTGAATGACATACCTGCGAGGAACAAAGAAACCATGAGCAGCAAGCTTATCGCAGCCAAAGCATCGAGAGAGAGCAAAACCCCTTTCTTCATACTTTTATATTTAAATCCCGTCAAAATAAATATCAAAGTGAAAGGTTAGGACTATGAATCTTAAGAAATTCATCACGTCGAGGTTCGGAAAGGACGTCTTTTCGATAAAAGAGGATGATCTTTTAAAGGAGAGGGTGAAGATAGAGAAAGAGGTAGAGAGGATTTCAGATGATCTGAAGGGCATAGCTGAAAAAATACAAAAACTAATGCTCGAAGCGAAAGGTCAACCCACAACGCTTAAGATGCTTAACGTCCAGAAGATAAAGGCCCTGAGGCTCGAATCCCGAACGAAGCAGATGGAAGCTTCGCATTTCCTCCGTGAGCTCCAGCTTATAATGCTCGTGCAGGCCATGAAGGAACGGGAGAAAACAGAGAAGGAGTCAGAACTAACGAAGGATATCCTGAGCTCTGACATGGACAAGCTCAACGAGGTTTTGACGGACGAGGATGTGAAGGAAGCGCTGGAAGAGGGAAGGCTGGACAAGGTCAAGGAAAAACTCGAAAGGGTTTTCGGGAAGGAAGAGGTCCTGGTAGATGATGAATCGCGAGAACTCATAAGCACGATAAATGATCTTGAAAAAGTGGACGAAGAAACCGCTTTGAAGATGGCAGGAGAGAAGGCGAAGAAGATAACAGAGGAGTCTGCTGAAAAGGAAACAGAGTGATTTTTTCTTGGTGATAATATGGGAGAATTGAGGCAGTCCCTTTTAAAGCAGCAACTTC
>JAGMCY010000119.1 GCA_023128965.1 Candidatus Aenigmatarchaeota archaeon
TTCGGGTTCTGATCCGGGTTTATTAAAATAAGATTAACTAAATCAATTGTTACGTTTTCTCCTTTCCTTTTCACGTATCTATTTTTTATGAAGTCTTTAGATATCGATTTTTCCGGGAATTTGAAAGTTGTGAAGTTGAAGTTGGTTTCCCTCTCAACACCAAAAAACTCGCTTTGGAAATTCGCTCCATCTTCGATGAACAGGTTGTTTTCCCCCTTCTTTGAGAACACCTTGTAATAAGAATTGTACATCTCCAATGCAGCTCCGCTCTCGACATAAAATGCTGATCTTTCTTTGTTTTCGTAGTCCACCTCAACCTTGGATAGAATCCACCCACCGCTTAACGGGACACCGTCTACTAATTTTCCCATCCTGAAGCCAGCATTTTTCTTGATTGTCCAAGGCTTCCAGATATCTATGTATTCGTTCTCAGCGATAACCCACGTTTCATTCTTCCCGTCACCTATTACAACGCTCGCGTTGAAAAGATAGTAAGATACGTATTGCTTTATCTGGTTCCAGCCGTTTTCCTGATCTGCGTTGTAAATGTCCGTGAGCGTGCAGGGGTTAGAAGCGGTGCAATGCGTTCCGTTACCAATTACGGTTATCGTGTCGGTTACCGGATCGTAACTTATAGTCTTTAACGAAGGAGGTATCGGACACTTTACGTCCAAAACAAAACTTTCGAAATCTTCGCTTTCGTTCGCCTTCGCAACCACGTTGAAAACAAAATCCCCGCATTCGTCACCAGTTTCCAATTTCCACTCGAAAGACACGGAATCGTTCTCCAGAAGGTAAGAAATTGTTTGGATTTTTTCCTTAGCCTTGAAATTAGGTGGCACTTCAAGCTCTACACTCACGTCATTTGAAATGCCGTGGAGCGAGGTTATCTCGGCCTCCACCTCAAATTCCTCCGAGACGTTGACGTATTCCGGGTAGCGAATGCCCTTTATCTTTATCTCAGGCGGAACGAACGTCACATTGGTTTCGTTAACGGGCTCTGTCACGTTTTCAGTTACATTCTCTTCAGCCTCAACGCTTATATTTTCAGGCGGGCCGGGCGGGCATAAAACGGAAACCCCGAAATCCTTTGAATCCATGCTAAAGTTGTTTTCCACCAAAGCTGTCAGGGTGTAGTTACCGCATTCGTTCGCCTTCACTTTTCCTGTTAAATTCAAAGAGCCGTTCTCGTCCAAGAAAGGTATATCCCAAATAAGATTTTCACCCTCGAAAACTTCAGGTATGATGATTTCGAAGGTTATGTTATCGGAAACGTTGTAGAGCGAAATGATTCCGACCTCCACCTCAAATTCCTCCGAGACGTTGACAGAATACGGATAGCGAATGCCCTTTATCCTTACCTCAGGCGGAACGAACGTCACATTGGTTTCGTTAACGGGCTCTGTCACGTTTTCCGTTACGTTAATTGTTTCATTCCCGGTTTCGTTTATTGAGATGTTAGGTGGCTCAATGGACGTTTTATTCTGACCAGTCTCATTCGTGATATTAGAGACAAGTTCCTCGAGTATGTTATCGCTTTCACTCAGGTTTGACGTTACGCCCTCGTTATTCGCTGTCATGTAGCCTTCGAGGGGGACGGAGACATTTTCTGTAAGGTTTGTTGCATTCTGCGCCGTTATTACCACGGCAGGGACCAGTATAAGAAAAAGAACCACCGCGATTAACTGAATCTGACCTATGTTCGATTTCATGTTGCGGTTGTTCAAGCGTTTCATTATCTCTTTTTCCTTCCTTTTCGTGATTCCGT
>JAGMCY010000012.1 GCA_023128965.1 Candidatus Aenigmatarchaeota archaeon
TGATCTCGTCCAAACCCCTTATCCCTGTTTTAACCCTCTCAAGCATGATATCAACCAGATTATTATATTTGTTTTATAATTATTAAAAACCCTCCGAATTTTCTCATGCCATCACTTTAACCATTTCTGGAGACCTTCGTTCCTTCTCGATCTCCCCAACCTTTCGAGGGTTTTATTCGTCCTCTCCTCCGAGAAATCGAAACCCAGCATGAACTCCTTCAGTTTCTCTAAATCCGGTTTCTTTCTCTCTATTTCCATTTCGCCAACGGGCGGGTTTTTGAAAAATTCGAAAATTTCATTCGGACTCGTCTCGAATCCCCATTCCACATTTTTCAAGACATTTTCAAACGTTTTATGCTCCTTCACGAGCTTCAAAGCGTTTTTCGGGCCGATACCCTTCACTCCCCCTGGATTGTAATCAGTCCCTATCAGAATCCCTATGATTATCAACTGATCCCTGTTCAAACCCAGATTCGAAAGCACGGAATCGAGTTCTATCACCTCGGGCCTTATCTCGATGTAATCCTCCTTTCTAGGGACCTTCCTCCTACCCGTGATAGTCAAATTCTTCACCATCCTGCTGGCCCCGAATAACAGGGAATCCCAGTCCTGCGAACCGCTTGCCCAGACCTTCCCCCTGTTAACCATCTGTGCCGCTTCCGCTTCACCCTCGCTCTTCGCCTGCACGACCGGAACGCCCATATATTCGAGCAGACGCTTGGAATGCTCAACCATCTCATCCGTTAGCCTTGAGGTTGCCTGGGCGTATCTCCTTATCCCCTCCGCGTCCTCTCTCTTTCGAGCGTCCTCAAGCTTCTCCTCCGCCTCTTTTCTGATCCCCGCTCTCTTTTCAGATGTTTCTTTTTTGAACGAAGGCGGCTCTCCATCGAAAACAAAAACAAGGTCTATCCCGTTCTCAAGGAGTTTCGTTGTCCTGTAGAACAAACCCGAAAGATGCGAAGTCACGCGACCTTTCGAATCCCTAAGAGGTTCGCCCGTGAAGCGATCTCTTATGATCGAGAGGAACTGGTAGAGCGTGTTGTACGCATCTATCGCTATACTCCTCCCCCTGAGATCCGAGATCTCAACAGGCCTGCCCGAAACTAGATCCGATAGGTTGACGCCCATAATAAAAAATTGTTCGAATGTTTAATAAGATTCTTCTGGATTTAACAAGTTGAATGAAGAACCGCGACCACACGCCTTTTATCCGCCACAAACCCGTTGAACATCTCCGCTGCTTTAGGCGAAAGTTCTTTGAATATCTCAACTCCTTTATCCTCCGCTGCCTGCTCAACCTCCTCCAGAATCCTGCAAATCCCGTTCATTCCAGTCCCTATCACGATTATCTCAGGTTTCCTCCCGAGCAGTTTCACGAAATCACTTATGTCGAAAACATGCGACTTCGCTCGAAATTCAACCTTCCCGTCCCACCACACGATCATGTCAGAGTAATATATCTTCTTATCCACTTCAACCTCCCCGAACCTGACAGCGGTGATTTCAACCATATTCTATAATTGGTTTTTATAATAAAATAAAAAAGTAGCCCGGCAAGGATTCGAACCTTGGTCACGAGGTCCAGAGCCTCGTATGCTAAGCCGCAATTTGGGAATTAATCCCAAAGGACGTTGGCCACTACACTACCGGGCTAACCTTCGAGAGAAGCACACTAAAGTGCGCTTCAATATAATATGTATCTTTATTAAAATTTGCTTTTAAATTTGAATCAGGGACACAATCACACAAATACCATAAATTTAACAACTTTTAGGTAACAAAAACGTTTATAAACCCAAAATCTAAGTAATTATTAATAATATTAATGAATTGAGGCGGTCTTGGATGGATATAGGTTTTGAAGGATTTGAAGCCACGGATTTCGATGTAGATGTGGAAGACGTTGTGTTGAAGAAAACCAAGAGTTACAGCAGGCCATGGGAGACAAGCATAGGAGGCAGCATAGACAACAACCCGATAGTCTATAAAGGAATCGTATACTTCGGGGCGCAGGACGGTTATGTTTACGCGGTGGATAAAAAAACTGGGAAAATTATCTGGACTTTCAAGACCAATGACAGAATCCTAGGTTCCTCCCCTGCATTATACGATAACTCTATTATAATCGGTTCTTACGACCAGAATGTGTACAGGATAGACCTTGAAACTCGAAATCCTGTCTGGGTTTTCAGGACTTCAGGTAAGATATTCAGCTCGCCCTTTGTTTACGAAGGGAAGGCGTATTTCGGATCGAGGGATTCGAATGTCTATGCTGTTGATTGCGGAACGGGGAAGGAAATCTGGAGATTCAGGACAGGGGGGGACATAGCTTCCGCCCCCATCGTGAAAAACGGAAGGGTTTACATCACATCCTACGACCAAAACATGTACTGTTTAGACTCGGAAACGGGGAAGGAGATATGGCGGTTCGAGACAGGAGACGAGATGATAAACAACATGCCCTTTGTAACATACAAAGGCGTGATATTCTTTGGCAGCTTTGATTGCAACATATACGCTGTTAATGCTGAAACAGGAAAAGAGGTCTGGAGGTTCAGAGCCGGAAAATACGGGGTCGGCGGAGGAATACCGGCTATAAGCAAAGAAATGGTATACTTCGGTTCAAGGGAAGGAGAGTTTTATGCTCTGACCTTGGAAGGAAAAGAGGTCTGGAGGTTCAGGGCAGGCGGTCCCATAATCGCCCAGCAGCCTCAGATATACAAAGACATGATAATCTTCGGCTGCGAGGACGGGAACATGTATTTCCTGGATATGAACGGAAAGGAAATAGGAAGGTTCAAGACAGGCGGAAGGCTTTACGGCAAATTCCTTCTCCATGAAGACAAGGTTTATTTCGGAAGCTGGGACTGCTATTTTTACGCAGTAGATATAGAAACAAAAAAGGAAATTTGGAGAACACCTACTTCAAGTATGGTTCAGTCATACATACCCCCCGTGCACGGTGTTTTCGAGGTGGAGGTGAAGAAGGAGACGCACGTTGAAGACGCGATAACAGAGGAAAAATATAAATCTAAAAAGAAAGAAGAAACCGTATCCCTCTCAGATTATCACGTTACTAGCGAATATTCAAGCGAGAGCGAGTACAAGCAGAAATCCGACTACGACGTGAATTTCGTTATATTTGAAGGAATAATGGAGGTTGAGAGAATATGGATATCGGATTTGAAGGTTTTGAAACCTCAGACTTTGATGTAGAAGTAGAGGAACTTGAGGTCAGGAGAACGAAGAAGTTCGATAGAATTTGGAAGTGGAGTAAAGGCGGGAGTGTAACCTTTCATGTATTAGATAAGAATATCGCATATTTCGGTTCAATGGACAATTATTTGTATGCTGTCGATGTAGACACTGGAAAAACGATGTGGAGATTCAGGACAGGTGGAGGTGTATTCGGAACGCCTTCGTCTGTTGTAAATGGCATGATAGCGGTGGGAAGTTTTGATGCTTTTCTTTATCTGATTGACACACGAACTGGCAAGGAACTGTGGAGATACAAGACAGGCGGACCAATATCCGTGGGTCCCACACTAAAAGAGGATGGAGTGTATGTTGGTTCCAAAGATGGATATGTTTATTCAATTGGATTGGATGGTATACTGAAATGGAGATTCAAGACCGGAGATGAGGTTGCTTGCGGTGTCACAGATTATAGAAACAGAATTCTTTTCGGAGGTTTCGACGGATATTTTTACTGTGTTGACAAGGACAGTGGAAATGAATTATGGAGGTTTAAAGTAGGAGGGGAAATCATTCATGACAGACCCTGTCCCGTCCATGAAAATATCGTATATTTCGGTTCATTTGATAATTATTTGTACGCATTGGATGTCGAAACAGGAAAGGAAGTCTGGAGATTCAAAGCAGGAAAGTATGGCGTTGACGGGCCTCCTTCCATTTATGGAGATACACTGTTTTTCCCTTCAAGAGAGGGGATAGTTTTTGCCGTTTCACTTGAAGGTAAGGAGAGATGGAGATTCAGGGCAGGCGGTCTGATTATTAGCGTAATAATACATGAAGAGAAAATTTACTTCACTTCAGAAGATGGAAATCTGTATGTTCTTTCAATCGAAGGCAAAGAGTTGTGGAGATTCAGGTTTGGTGAGGGCGGTTCTTATGACTTTCCAAGTATTTATAAAAACATGATTCTGGTAGGTTCAATGGACTGCCATTTTTATGCAATAGACATGAACACACAAAAAGAGATATGGAGAGTCGGAACGAGTTCTCAGACACCTTCGAAAGCTCCCCCGCCTTATGATGAATTCTCAATGGAACTTAAGAAAGAGGCCCGTGTAGAGGACGAGGTTTCCGAGAGCAAGTATAAATCGAAAAAGCAGAAGACGGTTTCGCTAACCGATTATCACATCGAGAGCGAATATTCTGCGACGAGCGATTACAAGGCTGATACCGATTATGGTACGCAATGGGTTGCATTTGAAGGAGTAATGGAGTGTGAGAATATATGGACATCGGGTTCAAAGGATTTGAAACCTCAGACTTTGATGTTGAACTAGAGGATTTGGAAGTTAGGAGAACGAAGAAGTTCGACCGAATGTGGGAGGTTGGATTCGGAGGTAGCATAAACAATGGCCCCACATTGGTAGACGGAATTTTGTATTTCGGAGCAATGGATAGTTATGTTTACGTTGTCGATGCCCTTACAGGTAAGGAAATCTGGAAGTTCAAAACGGGGGATGGTGTCTGTGAGAGCACACCAGCTGTCGTTGATAATGTTCTTTACATAGGCTCTTTTGACCACAATATTTATTCCCTTGATGCAAAGACAGGTGAATTTAAATGGGCATTCAGGACAGGGGGGAAGATAGACGCTTCTCCTGTTGTTTCAGAAAGCATAGTTTATGTAGGATCTAGGGATTCGAATGTTTACGCCATTGATTCAAAAACAGGGAAGGAAGTGTGGAGATTCAAGACAGGAGACGAGATAGCTTCTGCCCCTACAGTATACGGGAACATGATTTTCAATGGCTCTTTCGATAAGAACTTCTATTGCCTTGACAAGAAAACAGGAAAAGAGATTTGGAGGTTCAGGACTGGCGGAGAGATACACAACGACAGGTCTTTCCTAGCGAGGGAAGGGAAAATATATTTCACGTCCTTTGACAGTTACCTTTACTGTGTTGATATTGAAGCAGGAAAAGAAATCTGGAGATTTAAAACTGGTAAATACGGAAATGCAGGAAGCCCTGTCTTTTATAATGGTGTTATCTACCACGGTTCAAGAGACGGTATATTTTACGCTGTTGATGATAAGACAGGCAAAGAGATTTGGAGGTTCAGGACAGAAAGGGACGAACCAATAGATGCGATACCCCTCTTATACAAGAACAGGATTTACTTCGGAGCGGGCGACGGGAACTTCTACTGCCTGGATTTTGATGGTAAGGAAATCTGGAGGTATAGAGCATCTTTCTGTATCTACACCTCTGCGGTTGTCTTCAACGACACCATATTCTTCAATTCAATGGACTGCCATTTGTACGCGTTGGGTGCTGATACTGGTAAAGAAAAATGGAGGTTCGCAACTTCTACTCTTACCATCTCCCCATTGCCGCCACCTTTTGATTCATTTAAACTCGAGGTCAGCAAGTCGGGCTTATCTGAAGAACCGATAAACAAGGATAAATACAAATCCAAGAAAAGGGAAGAGACTGTTTCGTTGTCTGATTACCAGATAACAAGCGAATATTCTAGCGAATCAGAGTATAAACAAAAATCCGATTATGATACAAGTTTCGTGATGTTTGAAGATGTTATGGAGGTAGAGGAGTTATGGATATTGGATTCGAGAGTTTTGAGTCCAAAGACTTCGATGTGGAATTAGAAGATGTTGTGATGAAGAAGACTAAGAAGTTCGACAGGCTTTTCAGAATTGGAAAGGGAGGGAGCATAGACCAGAAACCCCTTATCTTCGGGGATTTGATAATGTTCGGTTCAGTAGATAATTTTCTTTATGCTGTGGACAAGAGAACTGGAATAGAAAGATGGAGGATGAAGGCCAATGGAATTTTCATGGAATCTTCTCCTGTTACCGATGGTAAAACGATATTCATAGGAAATTATGATTACAATCTGTATGCAATAAACCCTCATGACGGAAGCGTTATCTGGAAATTCAAGACAGGCGGTGAGATACTCGGCTGCGCGACGTTAAGTGGAGACAGGGTTTACATCGGCTCAAAGGATGGTTATCTTTATTGCGTGGACAAGAATACTGGGAAAGAAATCTGGCGGTTCAAAACAGGCGACTGGATAGTTGCGACATCTCTTGTTCATGAAAGAAGGGTTTTCATAGCTTCTTTTGATTCGAATTTTTACTGCATTGATGAAGAGACTGGAAAAGAAATATGGAGATTCCAGACAGGAGATGAAATTTACGACGTTTATCCTGGAAAGGCATGGAAAGGAAGGGTTTTTGTCCCGTCTTTCGATAATTATATTTACTGCCTGAATGCACAAACTGGTAAGGAGATATGGAGGTTTAAAACAGGCAAATACGGAAGTGCTGCAGGACCTGTTATACACAAAAATGTCCTTTACATGCATTCAAGAGACGGGATACTCTACGCAGTTGACGAAAACGGCAAGGAAATGTGGAGGTTTAAAACCGGTGGTCTTGTTGCGTTGCCAACAATTCATGACAACCTTATTTATGTAGGTTCAGAAGACAACAATCTTTATTGCTTGACAATGGAAGGAAAAGAGGTGTGGAGATTCAGGGCAGACGGTGATGTTTTCTGGAAACCTGTCATAAAAGACGGAGTGATTTATTTCACTTCCTGGGACTGTCATTTGTATGCAGTTGACATCACGACAAGGAAGGAATTATGGAGATTCGCAACCAGTAACACTGCCCAGGCAGAATGGCCTCCTTCTACTGATGCATGGGAGGCTGAAGTGAAGAAGGAAACACATATAGAGGACGCGATAACAGAGGAAAAATATAAATCTAAAAAGAAAGGGGAAACCGTGTCGCTATCGGACTACCAAATCACCACTGAATACTCGAGCGAATCAGAGTATAAACAAAAATCAGACTACGACACGAGTTTTGTAATATTTGAAAATATCATGGAGGTTGAAAGAATATGGACTTCGGGTTCGGAACATTTGAGTCCGGATTCTCGGATTTCGATGTAGACATTGAAGAGGTAAAGGTAAAGAGAGTCAAGAGATTCGAAAGACTGTGGGAAATTGGGACAGGAGGAAGTATTTGCTACACAAAAATCCATGAAGGAGTCGCTTATTTCGGGGCAGCTGACAAGTATTTTTACGCAGTTGATTTGGAAACAGGAAAGGAGAAATGGAGATTCGTCACAGGAGGAATTATAATGGGGCGAGCGGAGATTGTGGGCGATAGAGTATTTTTCTCTTGTTTTGACCAGAACTGCTATGCATTGGATAGAAAAACAGGAAAGGAAATCTGGAGGTTTCGAGCGAATGCTGAAATGTTCGACGGGCCTATTTATGGGAATGGTATTTTGGTTGTCGGAACAAAGGAAGGATACGTGCATGCCATAAATGCTAAAACAGGAAAGGAAGTATGGACATTCAAGACAGGGGATGACATTCTTTCAGCGGCGACGATTTACAAGGATAGGGTATTCATAGGTTCTGCTGACTCTAACTTTTACTGTCTGGACTTTTCAACCGGGAAGGAGATTTGGCGTTTCAGAACAGGGGATTTAATACACAACGATACACCCTGTCCGATATTAGGGAATATGATTTTCTTTGGTTCATTCGACTGCAACACCTACTGTCTCGACCACAGGACAGGAAAGGAAATCTGGAGGTTCAGGACTGGAAAATATGGCATATCAGAGCCACCTCTTCTATATAAGGGAGTTCTGTATCAGGGAACACGTGACGGAATACTATTCGCTATTTCACTTGAAGGCAAAGAAATCTGGAGGTTCAGAACAGGCAGCCTTATCACACAGCCCTTGCCTGTTGGTGACAAGCTTTATTTCGGCTCTGAAGACGGTTACTTCAGATGCATCGATTTGGATGGGAAGGAAATCTGGAGGTTCAGTATAGAAGGGCAAATGTGGGACATAGCATCTCATTACAAGGGTAAGATTTTATTCGGAACGTGGGCCTGCCACGTGTACGCACTTGATGCTTTGACAGGCAAAGAGATATGGAGGTTCACAACAAGCAACAACACACCATCATCCGTCATGCCCCCCTACTCCAGCTTCAAGGCCGAAATAAAGAAGTCAACACACATGGATGAAAGTGTTAAGGAAGGTAAGTACAATAAGAAAAAGGAAGAAACAGTCTCGCTATCCGACTATCACGTAGAGAGCGAGTATTCGAGCGAAAGCGAGTACAAGCAGAAATCGGACTATGATGTTAATTTCGTTATCTTCGAGGACTTGTTCAACCCCATGTTAACAGCTTCCCTATTTTTAAATAATTCCTCCAATTTAGTTCTATGGATCGCGAACGAATGATAAAGCTCGCTTACGACCGCTCTTTTTTTCTCAGGACGAGGAATCCAGAATATCTCAAAGGCGTGAGGAGATTCTTCCAGAACCTCCTCGGGGAGGACCTCGGAGACGGGGACATCACTACAAACGAAATCCTGAAGGATGAAAAAACAAAAGCAAGAATAATCTCGAATGAGTCGGGCGTGCTCGCGGGCGGGGAGGAGTTCCGATGGCTCTACAGGGAGAACGATATTTCGGTGAAGCCCTTGAAAAAAGACGGGGAGTTTTTCGAAAGGAATGAAACGCTTTTCGAAATCGAAGGGCCGAAAAAGCGAATATTCTACCTCGAGAGGACGGGCCTGAACATTCTCCAGCGTATGAGCGGGGTTGCGACCGAGACGAGAGAGATAGTTGAGAAGGTAAGGAAAGCTGGTTATGAACTAGCGATTACAGGGACGAGGAAAACCCCCTGGGGCTACCTTGACAAGAAAGCGGTAACCGTGGGTTCTGGATTATCGCACAGGCTCGGTCTGTGGGAATCTTTTCTCGTCAAGGACAACCATCTGGATTCCCTTGCTAGGCAAGACGTTCGAAACCCTATAGATTTCTCCCTCGAAAGAGCATGGGAATCTCGAAAGAAAACCGTGTTCATTGAGATAGAGGTCAAAAACGCAAAGGAAGCGATGGAGGCAGCGGGGAAGTTCAGGGAATTGCAGACGAAATCGAAAGAAAAGAAGCCGTGCATAATAATGCTGGACAACGTGAGGCCGGAGGATATCAAGAAAATAATCCATTCGCTCAAGGAGAACGGTCTGTACGACCATGTCCTTCTGGAAGCATCCGGTGGCGTCACGAAGGAAAACATCCTTGAATACGCAAAAGCGGGCGTGGACATCTGTTCTCTCGGGTATCTAACCCACTCAACAAAATCAATTGACATCAGTCAGAAAATGTTCTGAATTTTTCTAATTCTGAAAATGATCACTATTTATTATACGAAAACTTTCAATATTATCTTTAACAGGCAAATAGAAGGGAGAATCCTTAATGCTAATTTCATCTAATGGTATATATGGTAAGGAATGAGAATAATAAAGTTCTAACTTCTCAAGTAGACCCTTAATCTTTTCTTTTAAATTCGAACTTTCTTCACTAATTTCCATAGAGGTTTTACAACAAGGAGGGATTTCCCCTAATTCATCTAGAATTCTCATAAATTTACTGAGGTACTCTTGTTCTTTATCATCTATACGATCTATGCCCTTCTGTTCAATTCTATTTATACTTCTTTTTTTAATCTCTATATAACTCTTTATATTTTTTGGACTAAGACGCGAAACCTTGCATTTATAACCTTGTTGCGTGAATTGGTAATAAACTTCGTATGCCTTCCCTTCAACGCTTGGGGAATCTCCAGGATACATATCTCCCCATATGTATTTTCCTCTAGGCGATTTTACTAACACCTTAACGGCACTCCAATCTGATTCGCTGAACCATGTTTCTAACGCCATCCAAACACCAAAAAACCCAGAACCAGATTTATACTAGAAAAAGGCTTTTTAAAGGTTTCGGTGGGGGTGTTTTTTCACCGAAAAGTGTCGAAAAACCAATCAAGGCAGCGACGCCATCTGCTTTTCATGTATGTCGTGCCAGATTTCTATCAGCCTGTTGTGTTTCGGGATGTCAGGCCCCAGATTCCCGATCTTTATCATCGGGGCGCCCCAGGCTAAGGCGAGGTCTGACAGCCAGTCGTCCTCCGTCTCTCCTGATCTGTGGGAAACGACCGGGACCATCCCGACCTTCTTCATCGCACGTATCACCTTGCTCACCTGGAAGAGCGTGCCGAACTGGTTGGGCTTTATTATAGCGGAGTTGGTAGATTTCGAAAGGATCCCCCTCGCAACCCTTTCCGTGTTCGTGCAGTAGAGGTCATCGCCCACGATCAGCCTTCCGTGCAGCCTCCTGTTCAGTTCCGCAAAGCCCTCGAAATCCTCCTCGTGCAAGGGGTCTTCAAGGAAGTAAAGATCGTAAACATTCGCTACGTGTTCCACCGCGTCTATCTGCTTTTCAGGCGTCAATTCCTTCTTCAATCCCTTGTAAACGTAGGTCTTCCCGTTCCAGAACGAAGAGGCCGCGAAGTCGATCCCGAGCTTCACGTTGAAATCCTCGGCTATCGCTGAGAGGAAATCCAGCGTTTTCAGGTCATCAAGGCTTGAACTCCAGGCGTTCTCTATGTTCCTTCCGAGCAGCAATTTTCTCTTCTTCAGTTCCTCCCCCACGATATTCCATACCTCGTAATTTATGCTCGTTGCCTCTATGGGGTTTTTCGCCTTGTGGGGGAGTATGAGGAATTCCTGCCATGCCGTTTTCCCCCCGTGCTCCCCTCCTCCTATCACGTTCCCCAGGGGGAACGGGAATCGATACGTTGTTTTCGCCCCTCGCAATCTCCACAGCTCGTTGTTGGTAGAGGCCTTCGCAATCGCCAGCGAGATCCCCAGTGCCAGGCTTATACCTATGTTCCTGTAATCCTTCGATGGGTCGATCTGCTCGATAATCTCGTCCGCAGTTATCCAGTCACTCTCGTCCAAACCTATTATGTTCCCCCTAACCTTTGGGAAAATTTCTATGACATTTTTCATGGGTATGTCCTTCGCCTCGTTTTTCCCCTTCGAGGTTCCCGAAGGGATAGAGGCAGTGTAGAACCCGCTGCCTGTCTGGATCTTCACCCTGAGCGCGTGCTTGCCTTTCGAGTTGTAAACAGAATAAACCCTCAAATCTTTAATCATAATAATTCTTTATCAGAAGTATAAAAATAGTTTACGTCGGGATTCTCTTTATCTCTATTGGGATGACACCTGATCCCCATTCGACTTTTGCGATCTCCTGGGGGTCGCTCATCTCCTTCTCGAGCTTGATCAGGACCGGGGCTCCCTGGGCGATTTGAAGCGCTCTCGCAGATATAATCCTCGCCTTTTCGTATCTCGTGTATTTCCTCATTCGAATCACCCTATATACCTCGTCTGTTCCTCGCCCTTCTCCCCCTTCTCTTCCGTCCCTTTCGTTATCTCCATGAGCGCGCGCTTCTGCAAGGTTTCGACCTTCTTTATGAAATATTCCATCTCTTTCACTTTCTTGTCTAGTTTCTTCATGTCTATCTTTATGCTGAGTATTTTCGTTAGGATATCCAAAACGTTCTCAGCGGCCTTCGGGTCCGTTACGATGGGAAAGCCCGTTGTTTGCCCTAGCAGGCAGATCCCATCCTTGTCCCTCTGCTTCCACAGGCCGAGCAGCAAACCCACCGCTCCCACGATGTAGCCGACCTTCTCACCGGCCTCGAAGTCTATCTTGTACTTCTTGTATTTCTTAAGGATATTATCGTCCGTCACGGCCCCTATAACCTTCTTTTTGCTTTCCATTTCTCCTGTTGCCAGTCCCCCAATCGTTATGATCTCCTTCACGCCTATCTTTTCCACGAAATCCAGAATCTTCTCCGCAACCTCGTAATGACCTTGTGGCGAAAGCGACTGGCAATCACCCACGAGCAGAACGAGGTCTCTCTGACCCTTTTTCTTCGCCTTCACGTAATAGAACTCGTTCTTGAGCAGATGTATCCTGTAATTCTTGTGCAGCATGACAAAGGGGAAGAACCATTTCGAGTAGAGGTCGGCGAATTTCTTCGCTTTCATTTCCTCAACCAGGTAACCCGCCGCGACCCTTCCTATATTTCCTACCCCGGGCAAACCTTCAATCATAATCGCATTCTTCAGTTTCGGCTTACTGAAGACCTTTATGACCGTCATAAAAACCCCCCGACTGCAATTAAATTATTTGAATTACCTTTTATTTATATATAATGTTTAAAAAGGTTAATAACAAATCGCCCCCGTAGTCTAGTTGGCCAAAGTTCCCATCGCGCCAGCGAGGTTCGGCGAAGGATACTGGCCTCTCGAGCCAGTGACCCGGGTTCAAAGCATTTTCGGGCGTGAAAAGTCCTGAACTTTTCGGCCAACCGCCTTTTGAGGCAGTTGGTTACGCCCGGAAAAGGTGGTTATCCCGGCGGGGGCATTATTCAACACAAATATATTTAAATACACTTGACAATAGAATAACATTCTGAGATTTTTGAATTTTGTGATCATTCATGACTGAGAGAAAAATAGAGAATTTGAAGACGGGGACGACAACCGTAGGCATTATAGGAAAGGGTTTCGTCGTTTTGTCGGCCGAGAGGAAGGCGACTATGGGGTATTTGGTCGCGAGCAAGCACACGAAAAAGATAATCGAGCTCGACAAGCACGCTGGCATGACCATCGCAGGGAGCGTCGGGGACGCGCAGGCGCTGGAGAGGTATATAAAGGCCGAGATGAAACTCTACGAGCTTGAGGAGTCGAGGAAGATCTCGATAAAGGCGGTCGCTACGCTCGTATCGAACATACTTTACGCTAGGAGTTATTTCCCTTATTACGTTCAACTGCTCATAGGAGGGCACGACGGCAAGGCGAGGCTGTTCTCTTTCGACCCGACTGGTTCGGTGATTGAGGAAAAGGATTACTTTTCGACTGGCTCGGGCTCTGTGATGGCGCTGGGGGTTTTGGAGGACAAATACAAGGAAGGGATCGATCTGGAGGGAACGAAAAGGCTCGCTGTTCGTGCGGTTAAGGCAGCGACAGAGAGGGACATAGCTTCCGGAGGAAGCGGGATTGACCTTGCTGTCATAACGCCGAAAGGATTTAAAATGGCACCGGAAGAGGAAGTAAAGAATCTCATGAAATAATGCGAAAACTTTAATTTTAACAATCGGGGAGATTTTAGTGAACAACATTCTAAAGGAACTGCAGAAAAATTTACCGAAGGATGCGGAGATAACGGAAGTGAAATTCGAAGGGCCAGAGATAGTTATCTACACCAAGAACCTGGAGTTCTTCAGGAGTCACGAGAGGGTCGTAAGGGAGATGGTCGCGAACCTCAAGAAAAGGATAGAGGTCAGGCCGGACCTTAGCATAACGCTCGACATGGAGAAGACCAAGAAGCTGATAAAGGAGATAGTTCCCGAGGATGCGGGCATACGGGAGATATACTTCGAACCGGAGTTAGGCAAGGTCGTAATCGAATCCCAGAAACCCGGGATGGTCATAGGGAAAGGAGGCGAAACCTACAGGAGGATAAAGAACGAAACCCTCTGGCTCCCGAAAATCGAGCGTGCACCGGCGATAGAAAGCCCGATAGTGCGGGCGGTCCGTAATCTCCTTCACACGGAAATCGATTACCGGAAGAAGTTTTTGAATTCAATCGGGCAGAAGATAAACGCCCAGAAGAAGGAGATCGGCGAGCGGTGGATTCGCCTCTCGTGCCTGGGAGGGTTCAGGGAGGTCGGGAGATCCGCGATGCTCGTTGAAACGCCCGAATCCAACATCCTCCTTGACTGCGGCGTGAACGTCGCTTCGGACACGTTCCCCTACCTTGACGTTCCTGAATTCGACATCGAAAAGCTCGATGCTGTAATTCTTTCCCACCCCCATTTAGATCACTGCGGGTACATCCCATGGCTGTACGAAAACGGTTATAAGGGCCCGCTTTATTGCACGGCTCCCACAAGAGATCTGATGGTTCTCCTGTGCCTGGATTACGTTGACATATGCCACAAGGAGGGGAAGGAAGTTCCCTACATGAAGAGGTCGGTGGAAAAAGTGGTGAAACACACCATCGCTTTGGAATACGGCGAAGTCTCGGATCTCACGACAGATACGAGATTGACTCTTCAGCAGGCAGGGCATCTGCTGGGTTCTGCTCTCACTCATCTGCACATAGGGGAAGGTCTGCACAACATTTTATACACCGGTGACATGCTCTTCGGGCCTTCAAGGCTTTTCGAACCCGCCTTCACGAATTTCACAAGGGTCGAAACCCTGATACTCGAATCCACCTACGGGGGGGCGGGTGACATAAAACCCTCGAGACAGGAGTCGGAAGCGAAATTAATGCAGGTGATAAACGATACAATGAAGAGGAAAGGGAAGGTCCTGATACCCTCTTTCGCTGTCGGGAGGGCGCAGGAGATCATGGCGATCCTCGGATCGAACGGTTTCGATTACCCTGTCCACATGGAGGGCATGCTGTGGGACGCGACGGCGATACACACCGCTTACCCGGAATATCTTTCCCGCTACCTGCAGAAACAGATATTCCATTACGGAAAGAACCCGTTCCTTTCCGAAATATTCAAGAGGATCACCGTCAAAAAGGAAAGGGATGAGGTCACAGGAGCGAGCGAGCCCTCGGTTGTAATAGCGACGTCGGGCATGCTCGTGGGAGGACCGGCACTCGAATATTTAAAGGCGTTTGCCGCCGATAAACGCAATACGCTTCTCTTCGTGGGTTACCAGGCAGAAGGTTCTCTGGGGAGGAGGATACAGAAGGGATGGAGAGATATCCCGATAACCGGAGAAAACGGAAAAACTAAAAGCCTTAGGATGGAAATGGATATCCAAACGGTTGAAGGCGGCTTGTCAGGACATTCGGACCGGAAACAGCTCACGAATTTCGTGTACAGGCTTTCGAGCAGGCCCGATAGGGTGATTTGCAACCACGGTGACGGGTACACGACCGCGGAGCTGGCGAGGGATATCCACAAATATTACAAGGTCGAAACACTCGCTCCGAAAAATCTAGAAGTGGTAAGGCTGAAATAAAAACAGCCCTAAAGAAAAACAGAAATAAACAAAGGATTTATCTCTGCACTCTTGCGTGCTCCGGCGCCAGTATCAGCCAGTCCTGCTCTACTCCCACTACCTCTCCGTTCTGGGCGAGGACGGTTCTCTTCAGTTTTTCCACGGACCTTTTCAGTTCCCCTATGTCCTTCTCCTTCAGGGTTTTGATCTTCAGGAAAACGAGCGAACCTCCCCTCACTTCCTTCAGGACCCTGTCCGTGTCGGCGAATTCCTCAAGTTTCTCGATCGATATCCCTATCCTTCCCGGCGAACTCGATTCCGAAACGCCGACTTCAACGTAGTCCTCAGTTGGGATCCCTTCCTCGGATTCCATGTTCCTCACCATTATGCCTCTTCTAATCCTATCAAACACCATATCAGACCCTCCCGAACATTAAACCATCGAACAATTTGTTAATATAATGATGAAAAGACTTAAAAAGTTTAGTCATCCTCTATTTGTTCAGTTCCTCCAGTTTCGAAACGACATCCCATATCTTCGTTCTCGCGTACAGGGAGATATTCGGGTCGTTCGAGCTTTCATCCAGCACGCTTATCACTGTTGAGATCCTAACGTTTTCGCTCTCCTTTTCCCCTTTCAGGCTATTGATGGATTTCTCTATCGAACTCTTCACGTTCCTCGGGACCCCCCTGTCCCTCATGATATCCTCAAGCAGTTCCAGTGCCTTTTCGATTTTCCCCATTCTCTCACCCTGCCTTGGGCTGGGACTTCATTATTTTTGATCTCAATTCCTCGATCTTTTCCTTAAGCTTCGCTTCCTGCTTCTCTATCGTACTCAACCTCAGGTTTATCATGTCCTCCTTTTCCTTGAGATCTTTCTTCATGTCTTTCGTATCAACCCTTATCATGATAGGACCTGACAGCTTGAAGACGGATTTCTCGCTGGTTTTCTCTATCTCCTCAAGCGATTTCTTTATCTCGTTCAGTTCGAGATTCAGGGCGCCTTTCTGCGTGAGTATCATTTGTATCTGCTGCTGGTAAATCTGCGCCTGGGTTAACAACTGCTCGCTTTCCTTATCCATTCACCTCACCTCGCGGTAACCCTTCTCGTTACAGGGGGCCTTTTCTTCTCAAGTATCCTGTAACCGCAATAAGGGCATATTATCTTCTTGGCTTTCTGAAGGTCAATATCCACGTCTTTCCCGCAGCTCAGACATTTGTATCCGTAAGCTTTTTCCTTTGCCATGACATCAACCTCAGCCCGTCCCTGGCTCATACGCCTTCCCGGCTATCTTCAGGCCGCACTTCCGGCAGGTCCAGATCCCTGAAGCTAACCTTCTCATTCCGGGTTTCAGGCAGTGAGGGCACACGTGTTTCCTTTTCTGTACCCTTTCGATCTCAATTACCCTTTTTTTCACTCCCTTTCCATACCTCGCTCCGAACCTTCCGCTCGAACCGACCTTTTTCGTCCTCGGCATGTGAACCACGGTTTTAATTTTGAATTCTATTTTTAAACTTATAAGCTTTTCTTGATGAGCTCCCTTATCTCATTCCCCCTCTTTATTGACAGTTCCACGGCTTCCTTTATGTTCTCGAAAGACAAAGAACCCCTGTTCCCTTTCTGCACGGCGCAGATGTTACCGTCGGATTTCGTGGATATAGTCAGCCGGGATTCCATCGCATCCTCCTCTTCCAGGTTCGGGTCCACCACGAGCATCCCGCCCATAAAGCCGAAGGTTACCGGAACCGGGGAATC
>JAGMCY010000120.1 GCA_023128965.1 Candidatus Aenigmatarchaeota archaeon
TTTATAAAGAATTATGAATTCTTTCGGTCCCAAATAAGAATTTAAAATTACCTCCCCTTTAATCAATATGCTGGATTACGGAAGCAAAATAATAAAGGCCGTGAAAGATATACAACTTAATCTGAAATACATAAGAAGTTGTTACAAGAATCAAGACCGTTCTCCCGGAGAAAATCGTTGCGCTGCAGAAATAGCTTGGGACAACATAATAGAACATAACAACAAAGGGACTTTAACCATTGAGCGGATAAAAAAACTGGTGCATGAAGGCCTTTGAATTTCTGTTCATGTTTTTAAAACCTCGCCCGAATTCTAGACTATGAAACCCCTAAGACTCTCTCCGTCCACCATTTCGTTGTTTTTGGAATGCCCGCGCTGTTTCTGGCTCCACGTGAATGAGAAAATAAGAAGACCTTCAGGCCCCTTCCCGAGCCTTCCTTCCGGGATGGATAATATCCTTAAAAACCACTTCGACAGGCACAGAGCCGATGATTCAGTTCCGGAAGAACTCGAGGGGAAATTCGAAGGCCACCTGTTCAAGGACACCGAAAAACTAGACAAGTGGAGGAACAACTTTCACGGTCTCCGGTTCATAGACGAAAAGACAGGCGTAACTCTGATGGGAGCCCTCGACGACCTGTTCGTAACGAGCGACGGGCTTTACGCTCCCCTGGACTTCAAAACCCGCGGCTTCCCAAGGAAAGAGAACACGCACGAATACTACCAGCACCAGATGGATTTGTATTCTTTCCTGCTCGAGAAGAATTCCCTCCCTCCAGCTGACTTCGCAATCCTCATATTCTACCATCCTATAAGGGTCGACGAACAACACAACGTGATATTCGATCCCGACCCCCTGAAGGTCCCGGTTGACAGGAAACGCGGCGAACGTATGTTTCGCGAAGCGACCTCCTGCTTCCTGGGAGACAAACCCGAACCCAGCGAAGACTGCGAATTCTGCAAATGGGCGGAGAAAACGAAAGAACCAGAAAAACAAAAATC
>JAGMCY010000121.1 GCA_023128965.1 Candidatus Aenigmatarchaeota archaeon
CTCGAAAAAGAGATCGAGAAGATAAAAGAACGGAACGTCCGGGTGGAGAAGGACAAGGAATGGGAAACCAGCTACACCCGGAGGTGTTTGCTCATTCTGTTCACGTATCTTGCGATCGGGGTTTATCTCTATATTATTAATATTCCGAACCCATGGCTGAACGCGATCGTTCCAGCTTTTGCATTCATGCTCTCAACACTCACGCTCCCCTTTTTCAAAAAATTATGGCTGAAACGCGTTCAGAGGGAATGAGATAAAGGAATTTATTTATTCATCCCCATATCTTCTCAAATGCCATCAGGACCATAGCGAAACCTACAAGAAAAAGCGCGGTGAACATTATCCTGGTTTCATTTTCCGCGATTGAGAAAAGGGCGTTCAGGATGTATGCGAATATTACCGCTATTAAAAGGATTACCAAAAACTGTATGTAAAGCCTTCTGAACATGTGCGTAATTCCTAGCATTCTTCACTCCTCGAAATTCATACCAGACCGACCAGCTTCATCACAAAGCCGGGCTTTGTAAGCTGATCATCGGGGGCAAACACGGTCTTTACATTAGCTCTTTTCAGTTCCCTGAGCATGTCTCCGCGCGACTGCGTGAGGACAAGCAGATATCTGCAATGCCGGTTCATGGAGATGGCTTTGAACTTCTTGAACATCTCGATATTCTTGGGGCTCCCGTCGGTGACAAGGACTATTTTACCGCTTCTCCTCATTTGCACAAAGAACTTTTTCATGCAATCCTTAAACGCGCCCTTTCCCTTCCACGAGAAGAAGGTTTTCTGCTTTCCAAGACCGGAATAGGAATACACCATGGAAAGCGTCATGTTCTTCTTCCTGCATTTGACCTTGAGTTTCTCGGTATCGGGGCCGAGCGCATCCTGAATTATCAGCTCGATTCCCTTCGGGGAGATTTCATAAAGAGGTGAAGTGACCTTGGTGAGCGATGAGAGGAGATTCTTCTTGCTCGTGGTGTAGTCGAAATAATGGAATGTCGGGGAGAATGCAGAAAGGCCTATAGCTATATCCTTTCTCGTGCATAGTTCTATGAACAGCCTCGCGAACGCAAGCATCCCCTTGACATCTTTTTCACCGAGGTTGGGGTTCGTGAAGTCCAGTATGAGCATCCACCTGTCTTCACCGAAAGAATGGAACTCCTTCACCAGAAGTTCTCCGTATTTTGCAAGCCCTTTCCACCATATCCTGCTCAGGGGGTCGTCATGGCAATACTCACGCATTCCCGCAAAATCCAGGCTTGAACCTAGCTGTTTTTTAACCAATGAACCGGACTCCCTTGCAACGCTTGGCTTGTGGATCATCACCCTGGTCTTGAAGTGGAGCTTCGGAAGGACGGAAACATCCGAATTCGTCTCGCATACCTTGTATATCTTAGTGTGGAAGAAGGGGAACGTGAATATTCTTATGGACACTATATCGAAGTTGTAATACCCCTCCTTGAGTAAAAGGGTTTCCTTGTTTTCGAATCTCATTGAAAATAGGTCGTTATCGGATTTCTTTTTCCTCTTCTGCATTTTCTTGGCCGGTATGCTGCAGAGAGGGAGGGAAACGGTCGGGGCAGGGAACGGGGAATGGAGTTTGGTACGCATTACTATTTCTTCACCTTCCTGGCAGAGATGTTTTGAGGCGTGTCTCTCGACTTTCATGTGCTTCTTGCTGAAACTGACCATCGCACTGTGATAGAATAGGGACGACATGAAGAGAGAAGCCAGTAAGGCATCCGCCCTGACCGAATAGAAAAGAAAAAACGGTTTTATAAACATCAGATTGAGCAAAAGCAAAATCATATCCGCTAAAGTTCCGAGAAGAAAACCTAGGCGGTCCCCTATCGCATAAACAAATGAACTGGCCTGCAGGCTGGACCTGTCAATTGTGGACAGGAAACCCCCGAACACCAGTCCATCCCTTATGAAGTAGGGGATCACGAAAAGCAATACGACAATAATGGCCGTGATGAAGAGGTACTTCTTCAATCCCCCGCCCTTTATCCCCATGTAATGTCTTTCAACCCTGTGGACCGGAAATACCATGTATCTCAGCAAAAGGAGGCCCACGGAAAAGAGAATACCGTAACCTATTCCCGCGATTATGTAGGGGAGGAAAGCCACAGCCAAGACGTATATAAAATCAATAGGCGCATATCCAAACTTCAGGTTAAGCATGAGCCCTTTCAAGCCCGAGAGAATTATAATATACGAGAAGAAAATGAAGCCTAACCCAAAGCCTGTTCTTCTGATTATCTTGTTGATAATTACTTTCCTCATACCCGACCTTTGCGGTTTATCTTTCTTTTGGATGGCACCAAGGCCAATAAAAGTCTAAATGGTATCCACACCTTCAATATTTTTCTTGACGATTTCTGCGTTTGTTACACCCTCAAGCGCATACTCCGGACCTAGCCCGATTCTGTGGTTTAGAATCCAGTTTATATATCTGGTGATGTCGCCGGGTACTACGTATTCCCTCTCCGAAAGCAATGCGAGAGCTTTCCCCACGTTTATGCATGAGATGCTCGCCCTGGGACTGGGTCCCCATGAGATGCTTGGGTTCTTCCTCAGCGAATTTGTTATTGCCGAGGCGAAGCTCATTATGCGTTCAGAGGCGAATATCCTTTCTAGCTGATCGTTCAGGTTTATGCATTCGCTTTTGGTGAATATATGCGGTATCTTCCTTCTGCTGTCGGCCGAGAACTTCGTGTGCAGCACCTTGACTTCATCTTGCTCGGATGGGTAATTGACGTCTATCTTGAAAAGGAACCTGTCAAGCTGTGCTTCCGGAAGAGGGTACGTACCCTCCTGCTCAATGGGGTTCTGCGTGGCTATTACCATGAAAGGCTCATCAAGGGGATAAGTGGTACCCTCTATTGTCACCTGACTCTCCTCCATCGCTTCAAGAAGAGCGGCCTGAGTCTTGGGGGACGCGCGGTTTATCTCGTCGGCCAGCAAGATGTTGGTGAAGATCGGGCCAAGTCTTGTGCTGAATTTTTTGCTGCTGGGATCGTAGATTACGGTTCCGAGAATGTCAGTGGGCAGGAGATCGGGAGTGAACTGTATCCTCTTGAACTTGGCATCCACGAGGGAGGCGAAAGTCTTGGCGAGCATGGTCTTTGCAACCCCCGGCGGGCCTTCCAGCAGGACGTGTCCCTTGACCATCAGAGCAATCAGCAGACATTCTGCAATCTTCTCGAAGCCTACAAGCCTCGTTGAAATCAGATTCTGGAAATCCCCATACCTTTTTATAAAATCATATGTCATAAACACCACCTTACATCCTTAATTTCATTAATATCACCAAAGTCGCGATTATCGCGATTAACGCAACAACGTATGAAACTTCTACCGGTATTTTCTTTATCCAGTCCCACACGCTTTCAAGCATCTCCTGCGAAAAGTGCTGGAAGGCCTCGCTCATCATCTCCTTTATGGCGGGGTCGTCCAGCAGATTCATCATCTCGTCCATCTGCCCGCTTTCAGCCATTTCCCTCATGTACTCCCCCATGCTTTCCATGAGCATTTCCATGAGTTCCTGTTTGTTCTCCATTTTCGAGAATGC